>DUSC01000114.1 GCA_012842935.1 Hyphomicrobiales bacterium
CCCTCGTCGATGCCCTTCCGGATGAGCGCCTGGATCTTCTCGTACTGACCCGCCGAGACGACCGGACCGATGTGGCGGCCGGCCTCGTGCGCGGAACCGACCTTCGTCGATTCCGCCACCTGGCGGGCGATCTCGACGGCGCGGTCGTACACCGGTCGCTCGACCAGCATGCGGGTCGGGGCATTGCAGCTCTGGCCGGAATTGTTGAAGCAGTGCTGGACGCCGCGCGCGACCGCATTCTCGTCGGCATCGGCGAAGATCAGGTTGGCGCCCTTGCCGCCGAGTTCGAGGCAGACCCGTTTCAAAGTATCGGCCGCGGCCTTCGAGATGGCGATGCCGGCGCGCGTCGAGCCGGTGAACGAGATCATTTCGACATCGGGATGAGTCGACAGAAGCGTGCCGACACCGGCACCGTCGCCGTTGACCATGTTGAAGACGCCCGCCGGAACCCCCGCTTCGTCGACGATCTCGGCAAAGACGACCGACGACAGCGGTGCGATCTCGGAGGGCTTCAGCACCATCGTGCAGCCGGCGAGCATGGCCGGAATCGCCTTCAGCGTCACCTGGTTCATCGGCCAGTTCCACGGCGTGATCAGGCCCACGACGCCGATCGGTTCCATCGCGATGCGATCGTTCGGCGCATGCGGCCCGAGCGGCCGGACGAACTCGAACGACTTGAAGGCCGTGATGAAGTTGGAGATGTGCCACGTGCCAGCGGTGACCTGGCTATGGCGGGCGAGGTCGATCGGCGCCCCCATCTCGAGGCTGATGACGCGGGCCATGTCCTCCGCCCGGCGTTCATAGATCTCCAGGATCTTCTCGACGTAGCGCAGGCGCTCCACCGGATCGGTCATCGACCAGGTGACGAAGGCACGCTTCGCGGCCGCGACCGCCGCGTCGGTGTCCGCCCGGTCGCCCAGCGAAATGACTGCGCAAACCTCCTCCGTCGACGGATCGATCACGTGGAGATCGTGCGGCGCGGCCGGCGCGACCCACTTGCCGTCGATGTAGAATTCCCGCCTCTCGATCATCTCGGTCTCCGCTTCTTCCGCCGGAAAAATCCCAGCAATTCATCGGCCCGCCTGCAACAGACCCGCGCCTTGCGCGTCAGTGCCGCGCGCCGGCACGATTGGGCCGGCGAACGCGACCTTGTCACCGGCGATGTCCCGGCGCCAACAAAAAACCGCCGACGAGCGGCGGTTTTCCTGTCATGCCGTCAAGGCAAGCTCACTAGTTGAGGCGCGCTTTCAGCTCGGCGACGGATGCCTTGAACAGGTCGGCGTCGGCCTTGCTGTCCACCTTCGCGGCGAGCACCGAGCGGGCCGCTTCCACGGCAATATCGACGGCGCGCGCGCGTACCTCGTTCACCGCGTCGCGCTCGGCCTGGCCGATCTTCTGCTCGGCCAGCGCCGTGCGACGGGCGACGTATTCGTCGGTCTTCCTCTTCGCGTCCTCGACCAGTTGGCCGGCCTCGCGCTTGGCGGCAGCGACGATGTCGCCCGCCTCCTTTTCCGCTTCCTTGCGCTTGCGCTGGTATTCGGCGAGGAGCTGCTGGGCTTCCTCGCGCAGCCGCCGCGCCTCGTCGAGTTCATTGCGGATCCGCACCGCGCGCTCGTCGAGCGACTTGGAGATGGTCGCCGGAACCTTCAGGTAGAAGACGATCGCGATGAAGATGACCAGGGCGACGAAGGCCCAGAATGTCGCGTCCATGCTCGGTTACTCCCCGGCTGCCTTGACCGCCGCGGCGATCGACGCCTTGTCGGGCTTGCCGCCGACGAGTTGCTGAACGATCGCGGTAGCCGTCTCCTCGGCGATCGTGCCGACCTCACGCATGGCGGCCGCCTTGATCGCGGCAATGCGTGCCTCGGCTTCGGCGAGCTTGCTCTCCAGACCGGCTTCGACCGCCTTGCGGGCGGCATCGGCGTCGGCCTTGGCGGAGTCGCGCGCCTGCTGACCGATCGCGTTGGCCTTGGAACGGGCTTCTGCCAGTTCCTGTTCGTAGGCCGCGATCGCAGCATCGGCCTCGCTCTTCAGCAGGGCCGCCTGGTCGAGGTCCTGGGCAATGCGGTCGCGACGGACTTCGAGGATGCTGCCGATGCGCGGCAGCACCACATTCTTCAGGAACAGGTAGAAGAGGCCGAACGTGATCGCCAGCCAGAGCAGCTGCGAAGCGAAGGTCGAGCTGTCGAAGGGCGGAAACACGCCCTTGGCGTGTCCGGCGTCATGTTCCATGCCGACTTCGGCATGGACTTCGCCTGCGGCGGGGGCCGCTTCCTCGGCATAGCCGGGTGTCACAAACATCGTCATCCCCTGTTCGCTCGCGCCGGCCGCGACCGCGCGCGACCGGTCATGTCGTTCCGTGCCCGGTTCTTACGTGAAGAGCAGCAGGAGCGCGACGAGGAGAGAGAAGATGCCCAGGGCTTCCGTCACCGCGAAGCCGAAGATCAGGCGGCCGAACTGGCCGTCGGCGGCGGACGGGTTGCGGAGCGCGCCCGAGAGATAGTTGCCGAAGATGGTGCCGAGGCCGATGCCGGCGCCACCCATGCCGAGGCAGGCGATGCCCGCTCCGATTGCCTTTGCTGCTTCAACTTCCATTGTCCAACTCCTTGTGGATCGAGATCGGGTTTGGTTCCGGTCGGCGGGACCCCGCCGGCGAAGGGTCAGTGGCCGGGATGCAGGGCGTCGTTGAGGTACATGCAGGTCAGTACCGCAAAGACATAGGCCTGCAGGAAGGCCACCAGGAATTCGAGACCGGTGATCGCCACCGTCATGATGAGGGGCAGGATCGAGCCCGCGACGCCGATCGCGCCGAGCGCGCTCAGCGAAGCGACGAAGCCCGCGAAGACCTTCAGCGTGATGTGGCCGGCCAGCATGTTGGCGAACAGACGGACGGAAAGGCTGATCGGACGAGAAAGGAACGAAATGATCTCGATCAGCACGACCAGCGGCACCAGGATGCCCGGTACGCCGTGGGGAACGAACAGCTTCAGGAAGCCGAGGCCATGCTTCATGAAACCGTAGACGACCACCGTGCCGATCACCAGCAGCGCCAGCGCGAAGGTGACGATGATGTGGCTGGTGACGGTGAAGAAATAGGGGAACAGGCCGAGCAGGTTCGCGACGAGCACGAACATGAACAGCGAGAAGACGAACGGGAAGAATTTCATGCCGTGCGAGCCGGCGGCGTCTCGCAGCATCGAGGCGACGAACTCGTAGGACATTTCCGAGATGGACTGAAGCCGCCCCGGGATCAGGCCGCGGGTCGAGGTCGTCAGGAAGAGGAACGCGCTGGCCGCCGCGACAGTCGCGACCATGAAGGCGGAAGAATTGGTGAAGGACAGGTCCAGCCCGCCGATCTCGATGGGAATCCACTTGGAGATCTGGAACTGATGGATCGGATCGTTGGCCAACTAGACCCCCTCGATGTCGTCCGCGCCAGAGGCGCCATTCATTTTCCGCTTCGCCCGCCGTCCCTGCCGGGCTTGCGCAAGCCCGGTTCGGCAACGAGGCCGGCCGAACGCATCACGTTCAGGACGCCGGCCCCGAAGCCGAGGAGCAGAAAGACGATCAAGCCCCACGGCGAAGAACCGGCCAGCCTGTCGACCACCCAGCCGAGCCCCGCACCGACCGCAACTCCGGCGATGAACTCGCTGGAGAGCTTCAATGCCTGCCCGTATCCGGTCGTGCCGCCCCGCTTCGCGCCTTCGTCCCCGACCCGACTTCCCGGCGCCCTTGCCGCAAGTGAAGCTTCAAGGGCGCGCCGTCGTCGTTCCAGGTCGTCGTCGCGGAATTCGGAGCGTTCCGTCTCGCCGGGCCCGGTTCTTCCGGTTTCGTCTGGCCTATCGGAACGGGCCACCGCAACCTCCCTGCCCGGCCAGCGGGTCACCCGCCGTCCGCTTCAAAGTCGCGCGCAACATAGTTAGGCCGCCTCCCCCCGTCAAGCCGAGGATTGGCCAGCGACCAAATGTATTTTTTCTTTTCATATCATATACTTGAAAGGATGCGGCATTGTGTCTGCCGCTTTCCCGCCCGGACCTCGCGGGGAATCGGCGGGGAAAGCCGTGCCCCGGCGACGCCCGGAAAGCGGTCGGTCGCGGTCAGCTCCAGCCGCCACCGTAGGTGCGGTAGAAGATATGCAGACCGATCTTCTTCATCTTCTCCATCGTCCGCGACCAGCGCGGACTGACGTAGGTCGCGTGATAGTGGGTCGACGAGCCGACGTCGGAGATGAAGATCTTGCCGGCCGTGACAGCCAGCGCGATGTCCTGCGCGAGCCGGTAGTGTGCCGGGCTGGTGACGCGGTCCTTGATGCCGTCGCAGGCGAAGGAGAACTGGCAGGCGTTGCGCCAGTTGTCATTCTGGTAGACGACGCCGCAGATCGTATCGGGATAGCTGGGGTTGCGCACGCGATTGAGGATGACCTGGGCGACCGCCGCCTGGCCGCGCTTGTTCTCGCCGCGCGCCTCGAAGTAGATCGCCGTGGCGAGGCATTTCTGCTCCGCTTCACTGAAGACGCTCGCCGGGAGCGGCTTGCTCATCCACTCGTGGTCGCCGCGTGTGACCGGGGGGATGAAGCGGCCCTGGGCGGGATCCTCCCGGAGCAGGCTCTCGAAGGGCGAAGCCCGCGCATAGTCGGGCTCAGCCGGTGCATAGGCGGTGGCGAGCACGTCGGCCCGGTCGTTGTTCACGAGATCGGCGATCGCCGCCGGGACACCCGGGTCGGCGCGCTCCCGGCGGGTGTAGAATGCGGTCGCGATCGCGATCTCGCGGCCTTTGATGTCGGGGCGCACGAAAGCCATCTTCAGGTCACCGTCCAGGGTCGGCCGCAACAGGGAACTGCTGCGATCAAGCACCGAACCGGCGTTGAAGGCCTTCGGCGGCGCGACGGGCGCGACCTTGACGACGCGTCCCTTCTTGTCCGCCTTGACGATCCTCTGCTCGTCGGGCGTGTCGTCGCCGGCCACGCCCTTGCCCTTGAAGGCAACGGCGCCGATGCCCGGCGCGTTGACGCCCGAGCCCGAAATGGAGCCGGTCGCGATGTCCCCGTCGATGAACGCCATTTCTGCCGAATGAACGGAACCGGCGACCGCCTTCTCGACGAAGCCGCCCCAGCGCGCGCCTGCGGTCTCGGATCCGGAGACCATGCTGGCCATGTCCTGATAGGCGCTGACCGTCGGAAATCCGATCCAGATGCCCAGGCCGATGATGAGGGAAGGAACGAGGGACGGCTTCTTCGCGCGTGCGGCCCTCAGCGGTCGCAAAACAAGTCGTCGATGCACGGAAACTCTCCAGAACGCAACGCTCACCCCGAAGGAGGACAGTGATGCATTAACCTTGACGGAGCGTTAACGGTGCACGCCGGGCCACATTAGGGCGCGACCGCGACTCAATTGCGTTTTTTCGCCCTCCCGGCAAAGGGATTTTCAGAGGCGCGAAGCGCCACGCGGATCGGCACGCCGGGCATGTCGAAGGTTTCGCGCAAGCCGTTGACCAGATAGCGAACATAGCTTTCGGGCATGGATTCCGGCCGCGAGCAGGAGACGACGAAGCCGGGCGGCCGGGTCTTCACTTGCGTGACATATTTCACCTTGAGCCGGCGCCCAGCGACCGCCGGCGGCGGATGGTGCGTCAAAACGCCCTCGATCCAGCGATTGAGGCGCCCGGTGGAGATGCGGCGGTTCCACACCTGGTGCGTCTTCACCACCGCGTCCATCAGCTTGTCCAGGCCGCGCCCCGTCTCCGCCGACACCGTCACCGCCTGGATGCCGCGCAACTGCGGCAGGAGGCGCGTCGTCGCCTCGCGTAGCGCGGCGAGCGTTTCCTGCGGCGTGTCGATCAGGTCCCACTTGTTGAAGGCGATGACGGGCGCGCGCCCTTCGCGGGCGATCAGGTCGGCGATCTGCAGATCCTGCTTCTCGAAGGGGATCGTGGCATCGAGGACGATGATCACGACTTCGGCGAAGCGGATGGCGCGCAACGCGTCGGCGACGGAAAGTTTCTCCAGCTTCTCCTGCACCTTCGCCCTGCGACGCATGCCGGCCGTATCGAACAGCCTTATCCTGCGGCCGCGCCATTGCCAGTCGACCGAGATCGAATCGCGCGTGATTCCCGCCTCGGGGCCGGTCAGCAGGCGCTCTTCGCCGATCAGGGCGTTGATCAGCGTCGACTTGCCGGCGTTGGGGCGCCCGACGACGGCGATACGCATAGGCTTTGTTTCGTCGTAGGCCGGTTCGGCGTCGGGATCGGCGATGTCCTCGCCGATCAGGACGTCGCTTTCGGCCGGCGCCTCGTCTTGCTCCCCGGCGAAGACGCGGTCCTCGCCGAGCGCTGCGATCACGGCGTCGCGCAGGTCGGGAAGGCCCTGGCCGTGCTCGGCGGAAATCGGGACCGGCTCGCCGAGGCCGAGTTCCCAGGCTTCAAGCATTCCCGCCTGCGCCCCGCGCGCCTCGGCCTTGTTGGCGACGAGCACGACCGGCTTCCCGGCACGGCGCACGATCTCGGCGAAGGCGCGATCGTCGGGGAGCAGGCCGGACTTCGCGTCGACGACGAAGAAGATCAGGTCGGCTTCGGCGATGGCGATCTCGGTCTGGGCGCGCATGCGCCCCGGCAGTGTCTCGGCGGGGGCGTCCTCGAAGCCGGCCGTGTCGATCACCTCGAAGTCGAGATCGTAGAGCTTGGCCGCGTGCGACCGCCGGTCCCGGGTAACGCCGGGCGTGTCGTCGACGAGTGCGAGCCTGCGCCCCGCGAGGCGGTTAAAAAGCGTCGACTTGCCGACGTTTGGCCGGCCGATGATGGCAACCTTGAAGCTCATCGCCGATCACGACGCATCGCCCGAGCCGCGGATCAGCTCGACCATCATCGTCGCCCGTTCGCGGCTGTTGCGCGGCGCCGTCGGATCGTCGGCCACCTGCTCGAAAAGTTTCAACGCGTCGGCGGCCCGCGCCTCCTTCCACGCGGAGAGGCCGAGCGCCTCGCGCGCCGAATGGCGCAGCGGATTGCCGTCCGCCGTCAATGTCTCGACGCGCTTAGCCACGTCGGCATAGACGCCGCTGTCGACGAGGATATAGGCGGCGCGCAGTCGCGCCATGTCACGGATCGACGCCGGCACCGAGCCGTCGGCGGCGACGGCATCGAAGCCGGCGACAGCGCCCGCGGCATCGCCCTTGTCGGCAAGAACGGTCGCGGCACGCATGCGGGCGAGCAGCGGATAGGCCCCGTAGCCGTCCTTCTCCAGCGCCGCAAGCGCGGCCAGCGCCTCGTCGTTCCTGCCCTGGTTGGCGAGCAGCAGCGCCTGGGAGAAATCGTCGCCGGACTTGTTGGCGCGCGACGACGTCCAGTAGTCCCAGGCGACCCAGCCGGCGGTGACGAGGACGACAGCCACGGCGATACCGAGGACGAGCGGGCCATAGCGGTCCCAGAGAGCCTTCGCCTGGTCCTGGCGAAGCTCCTCGTTGACCTCGCGGATAAAGCTGTCGTCGGACATCAGATCAAACCGTCAAATCCCGTTTCCCGTCGCGGGACCCGTCGTGAGCCGCCGTTTTAACCGAAATTCGCCGCCATGGAAGGGGCGCGCGGGCAAAAACCGCCGCGCGGGAATGCGGCATCGTCGCCGGCCTCAAGAGAAGGGAGCCACCCCGATCAGCCAAACATGCAGCCGCCAGACGAAGAGAAGATAGAGCACGGCGCCCAAGGCGATCGCGGCGAGGTCCATCGTCGCCGGTCCCGGTTTCGGCGCTCCGGCGCCGCGCCGCTTCGCAGCGACACGGTCTGCGGCCGCCCACAACAGGAAGGCGCCGAAGAGCACGACCGAGGCGAGATCGCCGTTCGCGATCAGGTGTGCCAGCGCCCAGATCTTCACGGCGAGCAGCATCGGGTGTTTGAGCAGGGGCTTAAGCCGGCCCGCCGGCAACGCGTAGACCGCCAGCGAGATGAAGGAAAACAGCATCAGGAGGGCGGCCAGGTGACGCGTCCAAACCGGCGGATCGTAGAGGATCACTGGGTTTTCCCAGGCTTTGCCGTAGCCCCAGACGATGAGGACGAGGCCTGCGGCCGAAAGGATCGAGTAGATACCCTTGAACGCGCCTTCGCCCCCGGCGGCGATGCGCGCCTCGCGCCAGGCCGGCGCGACGATCCGCACCGAATGGACGCCGAGGAAGATCACCAGACCGACGACGAGCCAGAGCATCGCGAAGCCTCCACGCCGGCGGGCAGGTTGACCATGTTGGCAATCGCCGGCGGGCATTCCGTACACCTTTATTCGCCGCGGAGGAACCATCCAACCGTGGCCACATTCGCGCCCTATCGACTTCCGCCGGTAAAGAGAACAGTGTCCATGTCAGCATCCGTCCGCGTCTGCTCCGCACTGCTGGTCCTCGGGACGGCAGGCCCCGCCCTAGCCCGGCCGCCCGAATCTCAGACGCAGTTCGTCATCATTTCCTTCGACGGTGCGCACGACCTCTCCCAGTGGCAGCGGAGCCGCGCCCTGGCGAAGAGGGCGGGCGCATCCTTCACCTATTTCCTGTCCTGCGTCTTCCTGCTCTCCCCCGAAACGAAGTCCGCCTATGCGGCGCCCGGCAGGCGCGCCGGGCGCTCGAATGTCGGCTTTGCCCTGTCGAAGGAAGAGGTCGCCGGACGGCTCGGCGAGATCTGGGCCGCCCGCGCCGAAGGCCATGAGATCGCCAGCCACGGCTGCGGTCATTTCGACGGCGGCAAATGGAGCGCGGCAGACTGGAAGCGCGAACTCGACGCCTTTGCCGTCATCCTGCGCGACGCCTATTCGCTGAACGGCATCGATGGCGAGCCGGCGGGCTGGAAGGACTTCGCCGTAACGGAGATCACCGGTTTTCGCGCACCCTATCTGTCGACGAACGACGCGCTGCGCACGGCGCTCGTGACGGCAGGCTACGCCTACGACGCCAGCGGCGTCTCGCGCGATCCCGCGGAGCCGGAGGTCCTCGACGGGCTCGTCCGCTTCGCCCTGCCGCAGATTCCGGAAGGTCCGAGCGGCCGGCGCGTCGTCGCCATGGACTACAATCTCTTCGTCCGCCACAGCGGCGGCGTCGAGCGCGAGGATAAGGACGGCGTATTCGAGCAGCGCACGCTGGAAGCCTTCCGCAAGGCGTTCGACCGCGAGTACCGCGGCTCTCGCGCACCCCTGCAGATCGGCTTCCACTTCACCCTGATGAACGGCGGCGCCTATTGGCGCGCGCTGGAGCGCTTCGCCGAGGAGGTGTGCGGCATGGCCGACGTCGAATGCGTCGGCTACCGCGACTACCTGAGGCGGCGGCCGCCGTCGGCGGGGCATGCCGGCGACGGCACGAGGTTCCAGGCCGGCGGCTGACGGCCGCGCCGGCCGTCCCGCGACCGGCGGCATTCACGCCGCCGGCTGGTCCTGCGGCTCCGCCCCCGCCCGCCCGCGTTCCATGTAGCGGCGGTCGATTTCGGGCAGCGGCTCGCCCTCGATCGTCGCCTCGAAGGCGCGCAGGCGCTTGTAGATCGACAGGAGCTCGACGATCGTGGTCCATGAATTGACGAGGTACTGGAACGACGACCTGACCTGCGCGAAGGCATTGAGGATCTGGTTCATCGCACCGAGCGTGATCTTGCCGGCGACGATGGTCGGCGCCAGCACGATGTAGGGAAAGATGTTGTCCGTCTGCAGGTAGAAGATGCGGGCGACGTTGAAATACATGTAGTGGAAATAGAGTCGGAAATAGTTCTTCCGCACGTTGGAGAACAGCTCGGCGACGGTCGGCGGGTCGGCGCGGGCGGCATTGTCCTCGCCGTAGACCAGTTCCTTGCGGTAGGCCGCCTCGACGCGCTGGTTGCGGAACTCGAGGCCCGGCAGCTTGATCCCGACCAGCGCGAGGAAGGCCGTGCCGAACAGCGACCAGAGGATGGCGACCACGACCAGCGCATGGGGCACGGGACCGACGATCGGCAGTTCGGTCACGTTCTGCGAGAGGCGCAGCAGGACGGGCAGGAATGCGATCAGGGTCATCACCGAATCGACGAGGCTGACGCCCAGGCCCTCCATCGTCGAGGAGAAGCGCATCGTGTCTTCCTGGACGCGCTGCGAAGCGCCCTCGATGTGGCGCAGCTTCGGCCAGTGGTGCATGTAGTAGTCGTTCATCGCCGTGCGCCAGCGGAAGATGTAGTGGCTGACGAAGAAGCGGGTGAGAACGCCGACCGCCACCGCGACGAAGGCTATTCCGGCAAAGGTCATCAGCTCGCCGTAGAAGTCGGCGATCTCGACCGGCGCGGATTTCGACAACGCCGTCTGGATCATGTTGTAGAAGGGACCGTACCAGTCGTTGATGGCGACGCTGACCTGCACCTGAAAGTAGGTCGAGAACAGGATCACCGACGAGCCGAGGATCGACCAGCTTGCCCAGGGGTGCGGCGACCAGAAGCGCCAGAAGGCCGCGAACAGCGCCACCCCCGCGGCAAAGTAGACGTAGAACCACAGGAACGGCGGCGACCAGAAGGAAGCCACGCCGATGATTGGCGGCGCGTCGGGGGCCGGCGGCCGGAAGCCGAGCAGCCCGCCGAGCTGGTCGCCCATGAAGAACCAGACGAGAACGAGGAAGATCGACCAGCCGATGGCCGACAGGAAGAACAGCTTCGGCTGGGGGAAGAAGGATACGAACACGTCGGGGATTCCTTGTGGCGTGCGGAGACCCGGACCGGCCTGCCC
>DUSC01000011.1 GCA_012842935.1 Hyphomicrobiales bacterium
AGTGGGGCCTGTGGATCATTCTCGTGAAGGGGGTGATCTTCATCATCCCCTACAAGGTGGTGACGATCGCCGCCGGGCTCGCGTCGCCGCCGACACGCGCCGCAATCTCGGCCTCGCGCGGATCGCGGAGCGCGTAGCTCTCGCCGTCCTCCTTGCGGCCCAGCGCGTAGCGCATCCAGGCGGCGACGGCGAAGGCGTAGCTGTCGAGCGGCAGGCCTTCTTCCAGCGCCTCGGCGGCCGGTTCGAGCAGGCGCTGCGGCAGCTTCTGCGTGCCGTCCATGGCGATCTGGTAAGTCTGGTGCGCGATCGCCGGATTGGCGAACCGTTCGCGCAGATCCCGGGCATAGGCGTCGAGGTCGACGCCCGGAACCGGTGCCAGGGTGCGCGCCGCCTCACGCATGTGTCGCGCCACGACGTCGACGAGATCGGCGTCGGCCATCACATCGCGGACGAAGGCGTGGCCCGCGACGAATCCGGAATAGGCGAGGAGCGAATGGCTGCCGTTGAGCAACCTGAGCTTCATCTTCTCGTAAGGCGCGACGTCCTCGACGAACAGCGCCCCGCCGGCCTCCCAGTCCGGGCGCCCGGCGACGAAGCGGTCCTCGACGATCCATTGCGAGAACGGCTCGGTCTCGACCGCGGCACGGTCCTCACAGCCGGTGAGCGCCTGCGCGTCGGCGAAGGTGCGTTCGGTGCTCGCCGGCGTGATCCGGTCGACCATGGTCGACGGGAAGGACACGTCGGCCTCGATGAATTGCACCAGATCGGGATCGCGCTCTCGTGCAAATTCGCCGACGAGGCGGGCGACGACGCGGCCGTTGCCGGGCAGGTTGTCGCAGCACAGCACCGTGAAGCCGCCGAGCCCGCGCTCGCGCCGTAACCTCAGCGCCTCGACGAGATAACCGACCGCGCCCTGCGGGTGCATCGGGTCCGAGAGGTCGGCGGCGATCGCCGGGTGGGCGCGGTCGAGGCCGCCGGTCGACGGATCGATGCCGTAGCCCTTCTCGGTGATCGTCAGGCTGACGATGCGCGTCGACGGCGCAGCGAGCGCCTCGAGCACGGCAGCAGGATTTTGCGGCGCGACCAGTACCCGCGCGATCGCGCCGACGACGCGCGCTGAAACACCCGCAGGGCCGCGCACGAGCAGCGTGTAGAGCCCGTCCTGCGGATTGAGCGCGTCGGCGACATCGGACGAACGCAGGCTGACGCCCGTGATCATCCAGTCGCCTCCCGAACGCGCCAGCGCGTCGTCGGTATAGACGGCCTGGTGGGCCTTGTGGAAGGCGCCGACGCCGATGTGGACGATGCCGGACGGCCGCGCCCGGTCGTAGCGCGGCGCAACGACACCCGGCAGCAGCCGACAGGCGGCGGAAAGGCGCGCGTTCATGGGCGCCCCGCAGGATGGGATAGCGCCGCCATGACGCCGCGCAGTTCGGCCAGACCCTTCAACCGCCCGATCGCCGGATAGCCCGGCTGGGCGCCGCGCGAAAGGTCGTCGAGGATGTCCTGGCCATGATCCGGCCGCATCGGCATCTCGGCATCGGCGCGCCCCTCCTCGCGCCGCCGCGCCTCTTCGGCGAGCAGCGCGGCCACGACAGCGACCATGTCGGTGCTGCCGGCGAGGTGTTCGTCCTCGAAGAAGGAGCAGGGCACCTCGTCCGTGTCGCGACGCACGTTGCGCAGATGGACGAAATGGATGCGCGGACCGAGTGCCGCCGCCATCGCCGGGAGATCGTTGTCCGGCCTAGCGCCGAGCGACCCGGTACAGAAGGTGACGCCGTTGGCAGGAATGTCGACCGCGTCGAGAACCGCGAGGTAGTCGGCGAGCGTCGACATCACCCGCGGCAAGCCGAGCAGCGGGAACGGCGGGTCATCCGGATGGCAGCAGAGTCGCAGGCCGAGCCGCTCGGCGTCGGGCGCCACCTCAGCGAGGAAGTCGATCAGGTTCTGGCGCAGACGCTCGGGACCGATCCCGGCATAGGCGGCGAGGTGCTCGCGGAGGCTTTCCAGCGTCCAGTGCTCCTGCGCACCCGGCAGGCCGGCGACGATGTTGGCGGCGAGCGCTTCGCGCCGTGCGTCGTCCATGTCGCGGAAGCGCCGGTCCGCCTCGGCAGCGACGGCAGGACTGAAGTCGTCGCGCGCGCCCCGGCGCTTCAGGATATGGATGTCGAAGACAGCGAAATCGGCGAGATCGAAGCGCATCGCCGTGCCGCCGTGACCGACGCGCCAGGCGAGGTCTGTCCGCGTCCAGTCGAGCACCGGCATGAAATTGTAGCAGATCGTGCGGATGCCGGCCCGGGCGAGATTCTCCAGGCTGCGACGGTAGTGGACGACGTGGGCGCGCCATTCGCCGGTGCGCGTGCGGATCGCCTCGGAGACGGGCAGGCTCTCGACGACCTCCCACTTCAGGTGGGTCATCGAGCCGTCCGGATGGAAGGCGACCTCGCGCTGGCGCTTCTCGATCTCCTCGGCGTGCCAGATCGCACCGCTGGGTATGTGGTGGAGCGCCGTGACGATGCCCTCCGCACCCGCCTGTCGGGCATCGGCGAGCGTCACCTTGTCGGCCGGCCCGAACCATCTCCAGGTCTGTCGCATCGTTCCTCCCTCTAACTGCATACTAGTATACAAGTATGCAGGGCGCAAGTCCCTTTGCCGACTCGATGTTGCCGCTGCCGGTCCGCCGACGGGATCGCCCTTGCCTGTCGACGGAACGGCGGCACAAGTCGGCCCCGTCGGATCGACGAACCTGAGAGTCGCTAGAGCATCGCCCGATCTGATTGAATCGGGATTCCCAAATCAGTCTGGTTCTGATTCAAGCTGCC
>DUSC01000115.1 GCA_012842935.1 Hyphomicrobiales bacterium
GGGCTCCCGCGAGACGCAGCGCCGCGCGGGGGACCGGGCGCCGGCGGCGACGCCGGAAGCCCGGATCGGCGCGGCGCCGGCCCGGCGGTGACGTCTCAGCCGTTCCACACGCCTTCTCGACGCAGGTCGTCCATGGTGCGCGAGATGCCCTCGTGCAGGATGCGGACCATGTCGTCGATCTGCTCCCGGGTGATGACCAGCGGAGGCGACATGACGCACATGTTGATCAGCGGACGCACCAGCAGCCCGAGTTCGTGGCAGTGCTGGTCGATGCGTTTTCCCACATCCTTGTCGAGCTGCAGCGGATCGTTGCTCTCGCGGTCGGCGACACATTCGACGCAGGCCATCAGCCCGGCGCCGCGCACCTCGCCGACCAGCGGCAGTTCCTCCAGCGTCTTCAGCCGCGCCTGGAAATAGGGCGCGACGGCGCGCGCGTGGTCGAGCACGCCACCCTCGAGCAGGTCGAGATTGGCCAGCGCCACCGCGCAGCCTATCGGGTGGCTGGAATAGGTCAGCCCGTGAGCGAACATGGCATCGGGATGGTTGGAGCGGCGCAGTTCCTCGAACAGTCGCTCCGACACGATCATGCCGCCGAGCGGGAAATAGCCGGAGGTGACGCCCTTGGCGAAGGTGATGATGTCGGGGTCGATGCCGAACACGTCGCCCGAGGCGAAGACGTGGCCGATGCGGCCGAAGCCGGTGACGACCTCGTCGGAGACGTAGAGGATCTCGTTCTCCCGGCAGATCTCGCGGACGCGCTTCAGATAGCCCTCGGGCGGCACGATGACGCCGCCCGACGCCTGGATGGGTTCGGCGACGAAGGCGCCGATGCGCCCGGCGCCGATCCGCGCCACCGTCTCGCGGAACTCCTCCACCAGCAGGTCGGCGAAGGCCTCGACGGTGAGGCCCGCGGGCCGGCGCAGCGGATTGGGCGAGGACAGCTTGACGACGAGCGCGTCGGCGCCGTCCATCCAGTCGCGGTCGCGCGGGCGACCGTTGAGCGAGGCGGAAAGATAGGTCGAGCCGTGATAGGAGCCGCCGCGCGAGACGATCAGCTTCTTGTCGTGGCGGCCGCGCACATTGTTGTAGAACTGCATGAAGCGAAGCGCCGTCTCCACGGCCGACGATCCGCCGGTGGTGAAGAAGGTATGGCTCAAGTCGCCCGGCGCGTGACCGGCGATACGCTCGGCGAGCACGGCCGAGGGTGCGTTCATCGTGTACCACGGCGTGTTGTAGGAGAGCTCCATCGCCTGCCGGTACATCACGTCCGCCAACTCCTTGCGCCGGTGGCCGACATTCACGCACCACATGCCTGCCGGGCCGTCGATCAGGCGGCGCCCGTCGCCGTCGGTGATGTAGATGCCGTCGCCGTCGCCGATGAAGGAACGTGCCTCGGTGCCGATCAGCCCGGCATACGGCCACGGCTGCACCAGATGCCGCTTCGCCGCGTCGATCGCAGCGGCGGCGGTGAGGTCGCCGGCCGGCAGCGAGCCGTCAAATTCCTCCAGGGCAGCCATGGTGCGGTCCTTTCGTCGAATTTCCGGCGGGATCGAGAATTCCGCCAAGCCTCGAAAAATCGGCGGATATTTGCACGATTTTGAATGTCCGTTCAATCAGAATCCGTGGAAATTGCGCTTGATTTCGTTTAGCCGATCGGCATGATGGCGATGATCGGCGTCGCCTGGGACCGCGACTGGCCGGTGCAGCGGGACGCGTCATGGCAGAACGATTCCAGCCCGCAACCAGACCGGCTCCCGGAGCGCTGCGATGACGGCGACCGCGGAAGGGTCGCAGGCGATTCGCCGGCGACGCATCAAACGCAAGCCCCTTCTGCGGTCGGAACAAGCCCGGGGCCTCGCTCTCGTCAGCCCGACCCTCGCCTACGCGCTGGTCCTGCTCGCCGCACCGATCCTGGTCATCGTCGCGCATTCCTTCTGGACCCAGGACTACCTGGTCATCGACCACACCTTCACGCTGGAGAACTACCGGATCGCGCTGACCGAGCCGATCTACCGCGACCTCCTGATGCGCTCGCTGTGGATCTCGCTGGTGGTCAGCGTCTCCACCGTCGTGCTCGCCTACCCGATCGCCTACTTCATTTCGTTCCACGGCGGCCGCCACAAGAGCCTGTGGCTGTTCCTCATCACCATTCCGTTCTGGACGAGCTACCTCCTGCGCGTCATGTCGTGGAAGGTGATCCTCGGCTACAACGGCGTGCTGAACTCCGGCCTGCTCGCGCTCGGCGTCATCGACGAGCCGTCGACGGCGCTGCTCTACAATTCGAGCGCCGTCGTGATCACGCTGACGCATGCCTGGGCGGCGTTTGCCATCCTGCCGATCTTCGTCTCGCTGGAGAAGGTCGACCGCACGCTGCTCGAGGCGGCGACCGACCTCGGCGACGGGCCGATCCGCCGCTTCGTCCGCGTCACCCTGCCGCTGTCGGTCCCCGGCGTCGTCTCGGCGATCCTGATCGTCATGATCCCGACCGTCGGCGACTACGTGACCCCGCGCCTGGTCGGCGGCAAGGACGGCGTCATGATCGCGACCGCCATCCAGGCGCAGTTCGGCAAGGCGGCGAACTGGCCGCTGGGCGCGGCGCTCTCGGTCACCACCATGGCGATCGTCACGGCGATGGCCGCGGCCGTCGTGTTCCTGATCCGCGGCGCGGCGAGGCTGGCGCGATGAAGGCCCTGCGCGCCATCCTGCCCTCGTGGCTGACGGGCTACGCCTATCTCTACCTTGCCTTCATCTACGTGCCGGTGCTTCTGCTGCCGGTGTTCTCGCTGAACACCTCGCCGGCGCCGAAACTGCCGCTCGAGGGCGTGACGCTGAAGTGGTACGCCGACCTCGGCAGGACGCCGGCCATGCTCGATGCGGCATGGAACAGCCTCGTCGTCGGCCTGGCGGCATCGGTGCTCTCGACCGTACTCGGCATCTGCGCGGCGCGGGCGCTGACCCGCTACCGCTTCCCGCTGCAGCGGCCGATCAACGGGCTGATCATGGCGCCGCTGGTGCTGCCGGAGATCATCGTGGCGGTGTCGCTGCTGATCGTGCTTTTGCAGATGGGCCTGTCGCTGTCGCTGTTCACCGTCGTGCTGGGCCACGTGCTCGTCTGCGTGCCCTATTCGGTGGCGGTGCTGACGTCGGGCTTCGAGGGGTTCGACCGCAGCCTGGAAGAAGCCTCCGCCGATCTCGGCGAGACCGCCTTCGGCACCTTCCGGCGCGTGACCCTGCCCATGGTGGCGCCGGCGATCATCTCCAGCCTTCTGGTCTCCTTCACCATCTCGCTCGACGAATTCATCATGGCCTTCTTCCTGACCGGTACGGACGTCACCCTTCCCGTCTACATCTGGGGGCAGCTCCGCTTTGCCGCGAAGCTTCCCGGCGTGCTGGCGCTGGGCACGATCCTGCTGGTCGGTTCGTTCGTCCTGCTCACCTTTGCCGAAATCCTGCGACGCCGGGCCGAGCGCTGGGTCAGGGATGCGGGAGCCGACCATGCCTGAAAAGACGATGATCGAGATCAGCCGCGTCACCCGCAGCTACGGGCCGTTCAAGGCGCTCGACGACGCGACGCTGTCGATCCGCGAAGGCGAGTTCTTCTCCCTCCTCGGTCCGTCGGGCTGCGGCAAGACCACGCTTCTGCGGATGATCGCGGGCTTCGACACGCCGACTTCGGGCACGATCGCCATCGACGGCCAGCCGATGGACGGCATCCCGGCCAACCGGCGGCCGACCAACATGGTGTTCCAGAGCTACGCCATCTTCCCCCATCTCAACGTCGAGCAGAACGTCGGCTACGGGCTGAAGCGACTGCGCCTCGACCCGGCGGAGGAGCGTCGACGGGTCGAGGAGGCGCTGCAGCAGGTGTCGCTGACCGGGCTGGGAAGACGTGGCGCGACCGAACTCTCCGGCGGCCAGCGCCAGCGCGTCGCGCTGGCCCGCGCGCTCGTCATGCGGCCGAAGGTGCTTCTCCTCGACGAGCCGCTGTCGGCGCTGGACAAGAAGCTGCGCGAGCAGATGCAGGTGGAGCTGCGCCGCCTGCAGAAGGCGGTCGGCATCACCTTCGTGCTGGTCACCCACGACCAGTACGAGGCGCTCGGCATGTCCGACCGGATCGCGGTCATGTTCGGCGGCCGCATCGCCCAGGTGGCGTCGCCGAAGGAGGTCTACCAGAAGCCGGTGAACCGCCAGGTCGCCGACTTCCTCGGCGGCATGAACTTCGTCAAGGCCGAGGTGCTTGCCGAGGACGACGCCTCGCTGACGGTGGAGGCGCCCGGTTTCGGCAAGCTGACGACGGACAAGCCGCCGCTCTATACGCGCAACGGGGCCGGCGCGACGCTGGGCATCCGGCCGGAACGGCTGCGCGTCCTGTGGGACGACGCCACCGCGCCGCACCAGATTTCCGGCACGGTCGTCGACCGCCACTATTTCGGCGAGATCACCCACCTGATCGTCCAGGCGCCGGGCTTCGAGAAGCCGCTGTCGGTGTCCGAGACGAACAACTACGGCGCCGACGACATTCCGGTCGGCGCGCCGATCCGCGTCGCCTACGATCCCGACGCGCTGGTGGCGCTGGCGGACTGACCGGCGATCAACGCCCGCGCCGCGGCCCGGCCGGCGACCAGCGCCCCTTCGACGTAGCCCGGATAGGACGGCGACAGTTCCGACGCGGCGAAACGGATCGGAGGCACGCCGGCGCGGATGACGTCCTCGGCGTCGACGGCGCCCATGTCGATGATCAGGTCGGAATAGGCGCCGCCGGACCATTCGTCCTCCGTCCAGTCGCGACAGGCGAAGTCGAGCGGGCGGGCCGCCTCAGGACCCAGCGCCTCGACGAGGTGGCCGGTGACGACGCGGCGCAGTCCTTCCGCCGGGAGGCCGTGCCAGGCGCGCGCCAGGGCGCCGCCGGCGAAGACGACTAGCGTGGCGCGACCGGCGTCCGGGCTCGCGTCGCAGGCATAGAGCCCGGGCATGCCGCGCCACGTGGCCATGCCGCTGAGGCCTCGGTCGCGCCAGAAGGGTGCGGCGTAGCGGACGACAATCTTGAGCACCGCGCCGCTGCACCAGGCGCCGAGTGCGGCGGCGAGACGCGGCGGCAGCGCCGGGCGGAAGGCGATGCGCGCCGCGGTCGCCGGCGGCACCGCGACGACCACCTCGCGGGCGCGGACTGCCCCGCCGGGCGTCGACAGGACGACGCCGCCCGCGCGCCGCTCGATCCAAGACACCGGCGCCGAGAGGCGGATACGACCGCCGAGACCGGCGGCGAGGTCGTCGGCCAGCGAATGCAGCGTCTCGCCGAGAAAATGCTGCAGTTCCCAATGGCGGTTGGTGATGCGGCGGTCGTTGGAGACGAGATACCAGAGCGGCACTTCCTCGATCGGCAGGCACCACAGGCCTTCCATGCTCGACCGGAAAGCGGTGCGCACGGCCTCCGTCTCGGGCTGGCGGGCGAGCCATTCGGCGACGGTCAGGCCCGCGATCGCCGGATCGGCGGGATCCAGCGCCTTCATGCGCCGCCGGATCGGCACGCCGAAGAGGTCGTTCGGATCGGTGACGGGGTCCGGCGGGACGACGGCGAGGTCGCCATCGACGGGCGTTTCGAGAATGGTCTTGCCGAACCGGCGCGCCAGCGCAGTCACCTCCCTCATGTCGTCGCAGAAATACTGGCCGCCGGTGTCGATGCGTTCGCCGAGCGTGTTCACCCGGGACTCGACGCGCCCGCCCACCCGGTCGCGCGCTTCGAGCAGGACGACGTCCAGCCCCGCGGCAACGAGCTCATGCGCCGCCGAGAGGCCGGCGAAGCCGGCGCCGACGACCGCAACGTCGACGATTTCGTCCCTGTTCGTCCGGTTCATGGCGATCGCAGCGCCGGGTCGGACGGGTGCAGCCGGCGGCGGGCTAGCCGCGGCCGCCGCCGATGACGGCGGCGTTGAGCCCGTTGCGATAGTCCTCGCGGACCGGCTGGAAGACGTCGAGGATGCGGCAGTCGGTGAGCGCCCGCCCCGCGTGGCGGGCATTGGACGGGATCACCCCCACCATGCCGGGACCGTATCGCAGGGTCTCGCCGTCGACCGCGATTTCGAACTCGCCTTCGATCATGTGCACGACCTGCTCGTGCACATGGCTGTGCTCGGGCAGGACCGAGCCCGCCCTGATCCTCCACAGGACGAAGCTCATCGTGGCGGAATGCACGACCTTGCCGACGAAGCCGGGCAACGGCTCGCTTTCCGCGACGGTCGACCAGTCGTGCACGGTTCCAGGCATGGCGTCTCCCTCCGCCGGATCAGTAGCCGGCCTTGATCTTCTCGAATTCGGCGATCATCTTGAGCTTCAGTTCGGCAGGCAGCGGCGACTGGAAGAGCGTCTTGTCGACGAATTTCTGCACGTCGGCATAGCCCTTCTCCTCGAGCACCGCGGGATCGACCGCACCCATCGCCTTGGCGTTGGCGTGGCCGTAGCCCCAGTCGTTCACCAGGTACTTCGCCACCTCCGGATCGTCGTTCACCGCCGAGAGGAAGTCGTAGAGCTTGTCGACATTGCCTTCCGCACCCTTCACCCGCACATAGCCGCATACCCAGGTCGACAGGCCTTCCTCGGTGTCGCGCTTGATCTTGAACGGCTTGCCCTCGTTGGCGAGCTGCGTGCCGGCGTCGTTCCAGGTCCACGCCAGGTCGACCTCGCCGCCGCCCATGGCCTGGACGATCTCGGTGTTGTCGGCCCAGTAGATGCGCACGTTCTTGTGCACCTCGCGCAGGAAGTCGGACGCCTGCCTGAACTGCTCGTCCGTCATCTGGGTCCAGTCCTTGAGACCGATCGCCAGCGCTGCCAGGGCATAGGCGTCGTCGACATTGTCGCCGATCGAGACGCGGTCCTTGAACTTCGGATCGGCGAAGGCCTTCAGCGAGGAAACGTCCTTCTCGTCGATCTTCTCGGTGTTGAAGGTGAGTGCGGTGTTTCCCCAGTCCCAGGGCATGAACCAGACCGTACCGTCCGGGCCGGTGGCGAGATCCTTCATCGCCATGATGCCGGGATTGAGGTCGTTCCAGCCGGCGATCCTGGACGTGTCGAGCGGCTCGAGCAGCCCCGCATCGCGCCACTTCACCACGCTCTGCGAGCAGGGGTGGGCGAGGTCCGTCTTGAAGCCGGAGCGTAGCTTCTCGAACGCCTCGTCCTCGTCGCCGAAGAAGGTGAAGGTCGGCGAATCGCCGTATTTCTCGACATATTTCGGGTGGAAGGCCGGATCTTCGTAGCCCGACCAGTCGAAGATCGTCAGTTCCTTGTCCTCGGCAAAGGCCGGGATGGCAACGGTCGCCGCAAGCGCCGCGCCGAGTGCGAGGGTGATGGTTCGTCCTGCCGTCAATGCCGTCATCGTTCCGTCCTCTCTGTCATTTCATGACCTTTTCCTGCCCGGCGGCGGACCCCCGCACCGTCGCGGACGAAGTGCCGCGGAAAGACGGATGCGAGCAGTTCCGCAGCCGCCTGGAAGGAGGTCTCGCGCGTCACGTTTTCCGTCCCCAGCATCAGCCGCAGCCAGAGTCCTTCGAGTGTGGCGCTGAGTGCCAGGGCCATCGCTCCCGGCTCGAAGCCATAACCGGCCTCGCGCTCGAGCGCATCGCAAAGATCCACGAAGACCTGCTGATAGGCCTGGTCACGCGCGCCGCACAGCGCCTGGTAGGTCGGGCGCGACTTCGCCTCGCCCCAGAAGGCGCACCAGGCGGCAAGCTTGCGCTTGTTGCAGACGAACCGGTCGAAGTCGGCCGCGACCAGCGCCCACAGCCGGTCGGCCGGGTCCTCGCCGGCCCGCGCCAGCGCGCTGCGCCAATGCGCCGCGTACTCGTCCGCCATGTATTGCAACGTGGCAACGAGCAGCTTCTCCTTGCTCTCGAAATGGAAGTTCACGATGCCGCGCGACAGGCCGGCACCATCGGCGACGTCGGCCATTGTTGTCTCGGAATAGCCGCGCCGGGCGAGCGAATCGATGGTCGCCTCGATCAGCTGCTGGCGGCGCTGTTCCTTGGATGCCTTGCGCCCGCGCCGCTCGCCCTCTCCCTTCCTGTCGGTCTCGCCGGTCCTCGAAGTCTTCGGAGCCTCGTCGTCCAGCGGGGGCGTGTTCATGGCGACAGGCAATCCATCCATTGCCGGCTACCGTTCGGCGTCGGCGGGCTTCCACCCGCGCAGATGAGTGGGCCGGTGCTCGCCGCTGTCAAGCACCTTCTGCATGGCTTCCCAGGTCTTGATGTTCTTGTCGACATAGGCCGCGCCGACGACGGCCGCGACCGTCTCGTAGAGCGGTCCCCTGAGCCGGGCGAGTTCGCCGCGGGCGACCTCGCGGTACCAGGGATTGCGGTCGACCGTGACAACATCGCGGAAGCCGGCGCGCTGCATGGCGGCGCGGTAGCGGGCCGGAGAGGCCATCGAGAACGACAGGCCTTCGGCGGCGACGTAGGCTTTCATGTCGTCGGAGGGCTCGCCGTCGTGGCCGATCATCCAGTTCGACGCGGCGAACACGCCGCCGGGGACGAGCACGCGATAAATCTCTGCGAACAGCGCATCCTTGTCGGGCACGTGGAGCAGCGCATCCTTGGAAAAAACCACGTCGAACGAGGCGTCGGCGAAGGGCAGAGGTCCGGGCGGTGCCTGGACGAAGCGGACGCGGGAAGAAAGGCCGCGCGCGTCGCCACGACGCCGCGCCGCCTCGATCACCGGCAGTTCGACGTCGAAGCCGGTCACCTCGGCCGCTCCGTGCGCCTCGGCGAGATGCAACGTGATGCCGCCCGAGCCGCAGCCTATGTCGAGCACGCGCTTGCCACCAAGCGACAGGCCGGCAAGCACGCGGTCGACTTCCTCGGGACCGCCCGGCGAGAGGTAGCCCTCGCCCCACAACGCCTCCAGGAAGCGGATGGCGGTATCGTCGTATTCGGGTGCCGCGTCGGGACCTGAGCTCATCGGCGGTTGGTTTCCCACGGGTCTGAAACCGTTCAAAGCCTAGCTCATGAAAGAGAAATTGCAACAGCGTTTGTTGAACATTCATTCAGTACGGCTGGACAGGAAAGGCTCAGCCGTGGCAAGTTCGGCTCCAACCGGGAGGGCGGCGGCGCATGAAAACCTGGGATGCGATCGTCATTGGAGCCGGGCACAACGGCCTGGTCAACGCCTGCTACCTGCAGCGCGCCGGCCTCGACGTGCTGGTCCTCGAGAAGAACGACTGGATCGGCGGCGCCGCCGTCAGCCGCTCGTTGACGCCGGGCTTCCTCTATTCCAACTGCTCCTACGTCTGTTCGCTGTTCCGTCCCGAGATCATGCGCGATCTCGAGCTGCCGCGCCACGGCCTCCAGGTGATCCCCTACGAGGGCGGCGCGGTGTTCACGCAGGACGGCGACTACCTCGCCAACTACCGTGACCACGATGCGCATCGCCGCGAGTTCGCCCGCTTCTCGAAGCGCGACGCGGAAGCCTATGACCGCTACGCCCGCGACGTCATCCGGCAGTGCCGCTTCATCCAGCCGCTGCTCCTGCGCACCGCGCCCGATCCGACCAGCTTCCGCCCGCGCGACCTCGGCGAGCTGATGTATCTCGGCAAGAAGTTCGCCGGGCTGACGGCCGAGGAGATGGCGCTCACGCTCCGCTTCTGGACGATGTCGATCGCCGACTTCCTCGACGAGTATTTCGAGACCGACGTCATCAAGGCGAACTTCGCCCTGTCCGGCATCATCGGCACCGCGCTCGGGCCGATGTCGCCCGGCACGGCCTATGTACTGCTCCACCACTACATGGGCGAGGTCGACGGCTCGGTCGGCGCCTGGGGTTTCGCCCGCGGCGGCATGGGTGCAGTGACACGGGCGCTGGCGGACTCCTTCCGCGCCGCAGGCGGCACGATCCGCACGGAGGCGGAAGTGGTGCGCGTGCTGGTCAGGGGCGGCAGGGCGGAAGGCGTCGTGCTGGCCAGCGGCGAGCAGGTGCGCGGAAAACTGGTCGTCTCCAACGCCGACGTGAAGCGCACCTTTCTCAAGCTTGTCGAGGAGAAGGAGCTGCCGCCGATTTTCCTGCGCCGGGTGAAGGACTTCAAGATCCGCGGCTCGTCGGGCAAGGTCAACATCGCGCTTGATTCCATGCCGGAATTCCCTGCCCTGCCGGAGGGTTCACCCTGTCTGCAGGCGGACATGCACTTCACCGATTCCATCGAACGCATGGAGCGCGCCTACGACGACTGGAAGGCCGGGCGGTGGTCGGCCGATCCGTTCATCGACATGGTCATCCCGACCACGCTCGACCCGACCATGGCGCCGCCGGGCAAGCATTTCATGAGCTGCTTCGTCCAGTACGCGCCGCCGAAGGTCGAGGGCCGCGAGTGGACCGATGCCGACCGCGACGGCTTCTCCGAGAGCGTGATCGCGCAGATCGCCGCCTATTCGCCGGGCTTCCGCGAGCGCATCGTGCACATGGAGGTGCGCACGCCGCGCGAGCTCGAGGCCGAGGTGGGGCTGACCGAAGGCAACATCTTCCAGGGCGAGCTGACCTTCGACCAGCTTCTGTTCAACCGGCCGGTGCCGGGTTACGCGCAATACCGCTCGCCGATCGGCGGCCTCTACATGTGCGGCTCGTCGACCCATCCGGGCGGCGGCGTCATGGGCGCGCCCGGCCGCAACGCCGCGGCCGAGATCCTGCGCGACCTGAAACGCGGCACCAGGGACATGAGCGACGCCCATGACGTCATATGATGCCATCGTCGTCGGCGGCGGCCACAACGGCCTCGTCGCCGCGACGCTGCTCGCCAAGGCCGGGCGCAAGGTGATCGTGCTCGAGGCCGCCGACGCAATCGGCGGCGCGGCGCGGACGGAAGCGTTCGCGCCCGGCTTCCGCGTCTCGGCGCTGGCGCATGTACTCAACCGGCTGCATCCCGATGTCGTGCGCGACCTCGACCTTGCCCGCCACGGCCTGTCGCTCGACGCCGGCGACATGCCCACGGTCGCGCTCGCCGAGGACGGCGAGGCGCTGGTGATGCACGGCGCCTATGGCGAGCGGCTCGCCGGCGCGTCGGCCGCGGAGGCCGAGGCATGGAGCGGCCTGCGCGCCCAGCTTTTCCGCTACGCCGGCATCCTGAAGCCGTTCCTCGCCCGCCGGCCGCCGGACCTTGCCGGCCTGTCGATGGGCGAGACGGCGTCGCTGGCCAAGGCCGGCCTGGCGCTGCGCCGGCTCGGCCGCGAGGACATGCGCGACTTCCTGCGCATGCTGCTCATGAACGTCACCGACGTGCTCGACGAACATCTGGAAGACAGGCGCCTGCGCGGGCTCATCGCCTTCGACGCCGTGCTCGGCAGTCATCTCGGGCCGCGCTCGCCGACCTCGCTGCTCGGCCTCTACTACCGGCTCGCCGGCGAGATCGGCGGCAGGCCCGGCGCCCAGGCGCTGCCGAAGGGCGGCATGGGCGCCGTCACCGCGGCGATCGCTGCGGCCGCGACCGCCGCCGGCGTGATCATCCGCACCGGCGCCATCGTGGCACGCATCGGCGTGGACAGGGGCCGCGCCACCGGCGTGACGCTGGCGGACGGCGAAGAGATCGGCGCTGCGACGGTCGTTTCCGGCATCAACCCGAGGACGACCTTCCTTGAATTGGTCGGCACGCGCGCGGTCGATACCGGCTTCGTGCGCAAGCTCGGCAACATCCGCATGAAGGGCGACGCGGCGAAGCTTCATCTCGCCCTCGACCGGCTGCCTGCCTTCCGCGGCGTGCCGGCCGACGCGCTGAAAGGCCGGCTGGTGATCGCGCCGTCGGACGAGCATGTCGAGCGCGCCTTCAACCCGTCGAAATACGGCGCGTTCTCGCCGGAGCCGGTGATGGAGATCACCATCCCCAGCCTCTCCGATCCTTCGCTGGCGCCGGCCGGCGCCCATGTGCTCTCCGCCGTGGTCCAGTACGCGCCCTATCAGCTGAAGGAAGGCTGGGAGGCCGGCCGGCCGAAGCTCCAGGCGGCGATTCTTGCGCGGCTGGAAGCGCATGCGCCCGGCATCGGCAGGTCGGTGCTGCATTCGGAACTGCTGACGCCGGCCGACATCGAGCGGCGCTACCGCATGCCCGGTGGCCACTGGCACCATGGCGAGCTGCAGGCCGACCAGATGCTGATGTCGCGGCCGGTGGCCGGCTGGTCGGGCTACGACACGCCGGTCGACGGGCTTTTTCTGTGCGGCGCCGGCTCGCATCCGGGCGGCGGCGTCTCCGGCGCGCCCGGCCTGAACGCGGCGCGGACGATCCTGGCGAGGAGGGGCTGATGAACGACATGATTCTCCCCGCCCGCCGTGCCGCGCAGGACCATTTCCGCACGCTGCGCCTGGCCTCGCCGTTCCAGCCGCGGCTGGAGGCGCTGAACCGCCGGGAGGACTGGTACGGCTGGGCCGGCTACAAGGCGCCGCAGTCGCTGTGGGACGAGGAACTGGAGTTCTTCGCCATCCGCAGCCAGGCGGCGGTCTTCGACCTCTCGCCGATGGTGAAGTACCGCATCGAGGGGCGGGATGCCGAAGCCTATCTCGACCGGCTGACGCTGCGCGACGTGACCAAGCTCGGCGTCGGCCGCGTCCACTACACCGCCTGGTGCGACGACGAGGGCCATGTGCTCGACGACGGCACGCTGTTCCGGCTGGGCCCTGACCGCTTCCGCCTGTGCTGCCAGGAGCGGCACCTGCCCTGGCTGCTCGACAGCGCCATCGGCTACGACGTCGACATCGAGGAGGAGACGGAAGCCGTCGCCGGCCTGGCGCTGCAGGGCCCCACGTCCTGGGCGGTGCTGCGCGACGCCGGCTTTGCCGGGTCGGAAAGGCTGAAACCCTTCGACCTCGCCGACTTCGCCCACGAAGGCGGCAGCGTCACCATCTCGCGCACCGGCTTCACCGGCGACCTCGGCTACGAGCTGTTCGTGCCGGCCGACGCGGCGCTGTCGTTGTGGGACCGGCTGTTTGCCGCGGGCCGCGTCCACGGCATCCGCGCCATCGGCTACGCGGCGCTGAACCGTGCCCGCACCGAGGCCGGGCTGATCGTCGCCAATGCCGACTTCGTCACCGCCGAGCACGCCGTGCGCGCCGACCGCGTGCGCCAGCCAGACGAGATCGGGCTGGGCTTCATGATCGACGCCGAGAAGAAGGGTTACTACAACGGCCGTCGCGCCATCGAGGCGGCGCGGCGGAACGGGACGCTGCGCCACATCCTCGTCGGCCTCGAGATCGAGGGCAACGTGCCGGCCGAGCACGCCATCGTCTACCATCGCGGCAAGAAGGAGGTCGGCCTGGTCAGCGCGGCGATCTGGTCGCCGACGGCCAAGCGCAACATCGCCATCGCCAGCCTCGAGCGGCCCTATGGCGACACGGTCGTCGACGATCTGTGGGTCGAGATCTACGCGATGCGCGAGTTGCGGTACCAGAAGCTGATGAAGCGGGCGAAGGTCGTGCCACGGCCCTTCGTCAAGCTGGCGCGGCGCACCGCCAGCCCGCCGGGGATCTTCTGATGGCCGTCGAGGCGGACAGCGAGATCGCCGAGCAGTGGGCGCTGGTCAACACGCCGCTCGGCGAGCCCTGGTCGGGTCGCACGCGCTATGCGGCGGCGATGTTCTTCTACAAGCGCGGGCTGATGGATGCCCCAACCCTCGAGGTCTACCGCATCTGCTCGCGGCTAGACCACCAGGACCCGCTGCCGATCATCCGCGAGCGCGGCGCCGGCAAGGAATGGCTGAAGCGGTTCGCGCCGCCGGATTAGTCCCCCCCTTTCGAGGAACGGCCCGGGATTCGCTCCCCTCGCCCGCTCGCTCCCGCAGAGCGCGTGTCCCCTTCCCGTGGGACGGCCGGGCGAAGCGGAGGCCGCGCGAGGGCAAGGGCCTCCTCGAATCCCTCGTTCACCCGATCGTGCGCTTCAGGATCGACAGCCAGTTCCTCCAGGCGATCTTCTCGACCAGTTCGCGCCCGTAGCCGCGCGCGAGCAGCGCATCGAGCAGCGCCGGAAGACCGGCGGCGTCGCCGATCGCCGCCGGCACCACGGCGCCGTCGAAATCCGAGCCGAGGCCGACTCCGTCCTCGCCGAGCGCCTCGACCAGCGCATCGACGTGGCGCAGCATGATCTCGATGTCGGTCTGCGCCGTCATGCGGCCGTCGTCGCGCAGAAAGCCGGGGGCGAAGTTCAGGCCGACGATGCCGCCGGTCTCGCGGATGGCGCCGAGCTGCCAGGGCGTCAGGTTGCGCGCATGCGGCGACAGCGTGTGGACGTTGGAATGGGTGGCGACCAGCGGCGCGTCGGAGAGCGCGGCGACGTCGCGAAAGCCCTTCTCGTTGAGGTGCGACAGGTCGATGAGCACGCCGAGCCGGTTGCAGGCTTTCACCAACGCCTTGCCGGCGTCGGTGAGCCCCGGCCCGGTGTCGGGCGAGGACGGGAAGCGGAACGGCACGCCGTGGCCGAAGATGTTCGGCCGGCTCCAGACGATGCCGAGCGAGCGCAGGCCGGCGGCATAGAGCACCTCCAGCGTGTCGAGACCCGGATCGATCGCTTCCGCGCCCTCGATGTGGAAGACGGCGGCCAGGCGGTCTGCGGCCATCGCCGCGCGCACGTCGGCGGCGGAGCGGCAGACGGCGAGCGCGCCCGCCCGCTCAAGCCGATAAAGGATCGAGGCCATGGCGAAGGTGGACGCCCGCGCGTCGCCGAGCGACAGCATGCCGGGCAGCGGCAGGTCGTAGGCTTTCGCCTCGGGGTCGGGATCGAAGGAGAGCTTCTCCACCGGCGGCGGGAACATGGCGAACATGCCGCCGGCGAAACCGCCCGCCCGCGCCCTGGGCAGGTCGATATGGCCGCCCCTGCCGCCCTCGACAAAGGCCGCCTCGGCATTGGCCGGATCGGTGGACAGCAGGCGGAGCAGCGTGTCGTTGTGGCCGTCGAAGACGGGAATGCGGTCGGTCATGAAGGAACTTTCGGATATGCGGGAAGGAGAGTGTCGGCGATCCTTCTAGACCGGATGGACGCCGCCTGGCAAAGCGGGGCAGGCAGGAGAATGCCGCCGTCGACCGGGCGAGCGCTCCCCACGGCTTTACCGCCCCCATCTTTGCCCTTGCCGTTAACGCGCCGCGGTGCTGGAAAGGGGCCGATCCCGCCGCCGCGGCCCGATTGGAGTCCTTCATGCCGAACACGCTCTACGACGCCCTCTTCGCCCCGCATGCCGGCAGCGACAAGACCTTCCTGGTGCTGAAGGACGGGCGGCGGCTGGGCTACGGCGCATTCCTCGACATGGCCGGTCGCTTCGCCCATGCCATCGCCGCGGCCGGGGTGAAGCCCGGGGACCGCGTGGCGCTGCAGGCGAAGAAGTCGGCGGAAGCGCTCGCCGTCTATGCCGCCTGCGTCCAGGGCGGCTTCGTCTTCCTGCCGCTGAACACGGCCTATACGCCGGCCGAGGTCGAGTATTTCGTCAGCGACGCAGGCGCCAGGCTGCTGATCTGCGACGGGGCGGGCGCGGCCGCGCTGTCGCCTGTGGCGGAGAAGGCAGGCGCCGCGCTGCGCACGCTCGACGCCGACGGCAGCGGCACGCTGGCCGACGCGGCCGCCGCACAGCCGGCGGCGTTTCCTGTCGCGGAGCGCGGGCCGGACGACCTTGCCGCCTTCCTTTACACATCGGGCACGACCGGGCGCTCGAAGGGCGCCATGCTCACCCACGACAACCTGCTCTCCAACGCCGAGGCGCTCGTCGGCGAGTGGCGCTTCACCGGCGACGACGTGCTGCTCCACGCGCTGCCGATCTTCCACACGCACGGCCTGTTCGTCGCCACCAACGTCATCCTGCTCTGCGGCGGCGCGATGATCTTCCTGCCCGGCCTCGACGTCGACGACCTCATCCGCTTCATGCCGCAGGCGACGACGATGATGGGCGTGCCGACCTTCTACACGCGGTTGCTTTCCGACCCGCGGCTCGACCGCGCGCTCGTCAGCCACATGCGCCTGTTCGTCTCGGGCAGCGCACCGCTGCTCGCCGAGACCCATGTCGAGTTCGAGCGCCGCACCGGCCAGCGCATCCTCGAGCGCTACGGCATGACCGAGACCAACATGAACACGTCGAACCCCTATGACGGCGAACGCCGCGCCGGCACGGTCGGCCTGCCGCTGCCGGGCGTTTCCATACGCATCTGCGATCCCGAGACCGGCAGGGAGGTGGCGGCGGGCGAAATAGGCGTCATTGAGGTGAAGGGCCGCAACGTCTTCAAGGGCTATTGGAACATGCCGGAGAAGACGAAGGAGGAGTTCCGCACAGATGGCTATTTCATCACCGGCGACCTCGCCCAGATGGACGGCGACGGCTACGTCACGATCGTCGGTCGCGCCAAGGACCTGATCATCTCCGGCGGCTACAACATCTACCCGAAGGAAGTGGAGATGCTGCTCGACGAGCAGCCGGGCGTGCTGGAATCGGCGGTGGTCGGCGTTCCGCATCCCGACCTCGGCGAGGGCGTCGTCGCCGTCGTGACGGCGAAGAAGGGGGCTTCGCTCGATCCGGAGGCGCTGCTTGCCGGCATCCGCGACAGGCTGGCGCGCTTCAAGCAGCCGCGCCATGTGGCGATCGTCGACGAGTTGCCGCGCAACACGATGGGCAAGGTGCAGAAAAACGTGCTGCGCGACCGCTACCGGGACGTATTCGCCCGGTAGGTCATCTGCCTATTTCATCAGCACGTCATCCCACGCGGGATGGTGACGCTTGAACTCGTCGGCGACGTACCAGCAGGCCGGGGTGATACGGTCGCCGGCGGCACGGGCCTCGGCAACCAGCCGCTCGACCAGCGCCTCGGCGACGCCGTCGCCGCGGTAGGGCACCGGCACGAAGGTGTGGTCGGCGATGATATGCCCCGGCCCGGCCCTGACGAAGGTGATCTTCGCTTCCTCGCCATTCGGCATCACCATGAAGTAGCGGCCGCCCTTCGCCGTCTCGGCGAACTCGAACCGCGCGGCAAGATCGTCCATTCGCCTAACTCCCGTCATTTCTTCAGGACGTCCGCCCATTCCGGATGGCGGCGGAACTGCGCCGCGGCGAAGGGGCAGAGCGGGATGATGGTCTTGCCCGCCGCGCGCGCGTCCTCCACCGCCCGGGCGACGAGGAGCGCGCCGACGCCCTTGCCGCGGAAGGCGTCGGGAACGCCCGTGTGGTCGATGATCACCTGCCGCGCGCCGACCTTGGTGAAGGTCATCTCGGCGATGGAGCCGTCAGGTCCCTCGACCACGTAGCGCCCCTTGGTCTCGCCCTCTTCCAGGCGGATGTCGAAGGTCTCGCCCGTGGGCCTCCCCTCCGGCATCCGGTTCAGGAACGCGCGCGCGGCCTCAATCTCCTCGTCGCGCACCTCGTGCGCGCCCGGGTGCCAGACCGTTTCGACGTCGGCGCCGACTGCACGCAGATAGGCCTCGAGCCGCGAGGTCAGCGCCGGCGGGCAGATCGGGTCGTGGCGGCCGGCGGTCACCAGGATCGCGCGCCCGGCGAGGCTGCCCGCAATCTTCGGCTGGAACGGGATCAGCGGATGCATGAGCACGGCGCGGTCAAACAGCGCCGGCTCGGCGAAGATCGTCGCGGCAAGCATGTTGGCGCCGTTGGAATAGCCGAGGCCGCAGACCGCCGACGGCGACCGCGCCGCGGCGTGGGCGCGGACGAAGCCGGTGAACTTTCTTGCCGCCCTGTCGAGGTCGTCCATGTCGTAGACGCCCTCGGCGGCGCGGCGGAAGAAGCGCGCCGCGCCGCTCTCGGAGACGTCGCCGCGCGGCGCCACGATGGTGGCGCCGGGCAGGAGGTCGCGGGCGAGCGGCAGGAGCTGATGCTCGTCGCCGCCGGTGCCGTGCAGGACGAAGAGGAGCGGGCCGCCCGGCGTACCGGGCAGCACCGTGTGGATGTAGGCGTTCCGGTCCATGTCGTCCTCAATCGCCCAGCGGCTGGAGGTGCGCCTCCAGATAGGGGCGCAGGTGAGCATGCTGGACCGGCAGCTTCAAGGCCTCGCCGAGATGAGCGGTGTCCTCGTCGCGGTCGAAGCCGGGCTCGTTGGTGGCGATCTCGAAGAGAACGCCGCCGGGCGTGCGGAAGTAGATCGCCCAGAAATAGTCGCGGTCGATGACCGGCGTCACATGATAGCCGGTGTCGATCAGCGCCTTGCGCACCTCGAGCTGCCTTTCCCGGTTCTCCACGGCGAAGGCGACATGATGGACGGAGCCGGCGCCCGGCGCGGCCGGGGGCGCGCCCGGCAACGTCTCGATGTCGACGAAATCCGCACCGTTGCCGCCCGGCACCGCGAAGCGGCGGACGCCGTTCGACTGGTCGACCTCTTGATAGCCCATGAATTTCAGCAGCTCCGCCGTGCGCCCGGCGTCGCGGAGCCGCATCGACACGGAATGGAAGCCGCGGATCGCCTCGTCGTCCGGTACGCCGCCCCTGACCCAAGGCGCGCGGTCGTCGTCCCGTGCCTCGACGAGGGCGAAGCCGTCGCCGTCGGGGCCGAGGAAGGAGAGCCGCTTCTCGCCGAAGCTTTCCGTCTCGGCGAGGCCGCCGACGCCCTCCTTCGCCAGGCGTTCGCGCCAGTAGCGCAGAGCGCCCTCGGGCACGGAGAAGACGGTCGTGCCGACCTCGCCGGCGCCCGGCCGTCCCCGGCCGATGTCGGGAAACGGGAAGTAGGTCATTACCGTGCCCGGAGTGCCGAACTCGTCGGCATAGTAGAGGTGATAGACGTCGGGCGCGTCGAAGTTGACGGTCTTCTTCACCCGGCGCAGGCCGAGCGTGCGGGTGAAGAAGGCGTTGTTCAGGCGGGCGTCCTTCGCCATCGACGTGACGTGGTGAAGGCCCTTGATCTGGTCGAGCATGCGGTCTCTCCCTCGATTGGATTGGCGCGGCGACGGGCCGCCGTTCGTTCGCGTCCATATGTCGGTCATCGAGGGGCGAATGGAAGGGCGCCGACCGGAGAATGATCCGTCGCCATTATGTGAACAAATACGCCTTGATCGTTCACCATTTGCACCGGATCGGCCGCTTGCGCGCAGCGCGCTTTTCGGGCTGATGACAGCCTTGGAGCAAGGGGAGATCCCGTCGTGAAGGAACGGTCCGCACGGCCGAACGTGCTGTTCATCACCTGTGACCAGTGGCGCGGCGACAGCCTCGGCGCGGCCGGCCATCCCACGGTTCGGACGCCGAACATCGACCGCCTGGCAGAGGGCGGCGTGTTGTTCCGCCGCCACTATGCCGGCGCCGCGCCCTGCTCGCCGGCGCGCGCCTGCCTCTATACGGGCCTCTACCAGATGACCAACCGGGTCTGCCGCAACGGCACGCCGCTCGACGCGCGGCACGGCAATGTCGCGCTGGCAGCCCGGGCGCTGGGCTACGACCCGACGCTGTTCGGCTATTCCGACATCGCGCCCGACCCTCGGCGGCATGCGCCGCGCGACCCGCTGCTGAAGAGTTACGAGGGCGTGCTGCCCGGTTTCAGCGTGCGCCAGCTGCTGCCCGAGCATCAGAAGCCGTGGCTTTCCTGGCTGGCGCAGCGCGGCGTCGATACGCGCGCCGGCTATCCGACGATCCACGTGCCCGCTGGCGGACCGGTCGACGAGGTCACGCTGGCGCCACCCGTCTACAGCGACGGCGAGACGCCGGCCGCGTTTCTCGCCGGCGAGTTCATCCGCTGGATGGGGGAGCAGGACGAGCCCTGGTTCGCGCATCTCTCCTTCCTCAGTCCGCATCCGCCCTTCGTCGTGCCGGCGCCGTGGAACACGCTGCACGATCCCGACGGCGGGCCGGCCTTCGCCCGCGCGGCGAATCCGGAGGCGGAGGCCGCGGTCCATCCGCTGGTCGCCCTTGAGATCGAGACGCAGCAGCGCTCGAAATTCCTGCCGGGGACGAAGGGCAGGGTCGCCGAGTGGAGCGAGACGAGCTTCCGGCGGATCCGGGCCATCTACTGCGGCATGATCGCCGAGATGGACGCACTGATGGGCCGCCTCCGCGCCGCGCTGGAAAAGGCCGGCGTGTGGGAGGAAACGATCTTCATCCTCACTTCGGACCACGCCGAGATGATGGGCGACCACCATCTGCTCGGCAAGGGCGGATTCTTCGACGCCAGCTACCATATTCCGCTGATCGTCCGTGGGCCGGGCACCTCGGCGAGGGGACGCGTCGTCGACGCCTTCACCGAGACGGTCGACATCCTGCCGACGATCATGGAATTGCTCGGCGCCGCCCCACCGCCGCATCTCGACGGCCGTTCGCTGGCGCCTTTCCTGCGCGGCGAGACGCCGGCGGGATGGCGCGATGCCGTCCATTGGGAATACGACTTCCGCGCGGTCCCGGACGGTCCGTCGGCGCAGCCGTTCGGCCTGAAGCCGCAGCAATGCAACCTCGCCGTCCTGCGCACCGACGCCCTGAAATACGTCCATGTCGGCGGCGGCCTGCCGCCGGTGCTGTTCGACCTGAAGGAGGATCCCGCCGAGACACGCAACGTCGCCGGGGATCCAGCCTATCGCGGCGAACGGCTGGAGATGGCCGAGCGGCTGCTCGCCTGGCGGGCCGAGCACCTCGACCGGTCGCTGGCGCTCGCGGAACTGACCGGGGACGGCGTGGCGGGCCATGTCGCCGCCGACATGCGCGGCGGCTGGCGGTAGGCAAGCAATGACCCGCGCCGGAGAGCCCGGCGCGGGTCGGTCATCGCGTCACCGGTCGGATCACCGGGTCACGATCATGCGCTGCTCGTCGCGCTTCTCGGCCCAGGTGCTCTTGTCGTAGGCGGCCTGCGCCTCGAGCTGTTGTCTGGTGAAGGTCGTGTAGAGGTACTTGTTGCCGTCCTCGTCGGTCAGGAAGGTCAGGTTGTCCATGCCGACCGCGACTTCCTTCTCGCCCACGCCGAGGAAGCCGCCGACGTCGATGATGACCGCGTCGACCTTGCCATCCTGCGTCAGGATGACGTCGCCGATCTCCCCGACATTCTCGTCACCGGCGCCGTAGACGGTGGTTCCGATCAGTTCCTCGGCGCGGATGTCGGCCGTGTTCAGCTCGTCGAGCGTCGAACGGTCGATGGCGCCGGTCTTGGTGGTATCGGTCGCAGCCGGCTGCTCCGAAGCCGAGGCCTGGGCGTTCGTCTCGTTGTTGGCGGCCGCCGTGCCGTCCGCCGGCTTGTCCATCGCCGCCATGCCGCCGGCGCTATTGCCGGCCGTGGACTGGCCCGCCGGCGCCATCGCGGTCGTGTCGTCCGTCGTCGGCACGGTCTCGTGGGTAGCGACGGCGGGCGCCGGGCCATAGGCGGAGCGGTCGAAGTCGGGCAGCGCCTTCAGCGCGTCGGCCGTCGAATCGACGACGATCCAGCGATCGCCGTCGCGCTCGGCCCATTTGAGGGCGCCGTAGTCGAGCGCCACGTTCTTCTGGCCCAGACCGAGGAAGCCGCCGACACCGACGACCACCGCCTTGACGCCGCCATCGCTGCCGATCACCAGGTCGTTCACTTCACCGATGTTCTCGGCATCGTCGCCGGTCCCGTTGTAGACGGTCTCGCCGATGATGTTCGACGCGAGGAAGCCGTCCGCGCGCACCGCCGGCGCGGCCCGGTCGGCCGGCTGCTGGATTTCGGCCGGGGCAGCCGGCGCCGGTGCCGTGGCCGTCTGTGCATGCGCGACGCCGGCGATGAGGGTTGCCAGCGCCGTCGTAGCCAGGAGCTTGCGGATCATGGTCATTTCTCCTTGTGCGGTTGTCCTGCACTGCGGCGCCCGTCATCGACCGTGGCTGGAAGAACGGGCGCGGCATCGAAGACACAACGTCGATCCGCGCCGGTGGTTCCGGCCTATTCGGTGCGGTGCGCCTCGTGTGCGGGGCGCGCCGGTTCGCGCCTTCATGGGAACCAGCGGCGATCGGGACCGCGGGCGGACCGCGTCACGCCTGGGATATGCCTGGGATATGGTTGTCGTCGGGCTCGCGCGGGCGACCGTCATCGACATGGAATCGTGGCAGCGACCGGGACGGAAGTCTGCCCGCAATCGCCGCCGGGCCCTCCGCCCGCCCAGGCGCTATTCTGCGGGCGGCCCCCCGTCCTTCGGCCGCGTGTTTTCCCTGTAGATGCCGTAGGCGAGGATGCCGAGCGCGGCGGCGGCGATGCCGCCGACCACCGAGCGACCGCGCAAGAGCGTCGGCAGGAGCGTCACGGCGGCGACCCCCGCGATGGTCGCGACGTCGGCGGCCCGCCGGCTGGCGGCGGCCTTCCTGCGTCGCTTCCGCGTCATCGAATGGATCGCAACGATGGCCAGGGCCACGAAGATCAAGGCAAAGCCGAAGGCCAGCGCCGTCTCGATCGTGCCGAAGCGCCGCGCCGCCGCGACGAAGCCGGCTCCAACGAGAAAGCCGGCGCCGAGGAGGCCGAGCAGGCCGGCGACGGCGTAGGCGATCGCGGCGCTGCGCGCCCGCCGGGCCGCTTCCTGGGCCTCGCCGGAGAGGATCGTCGCGATCAGCGATCCGAGCATCGCAGCGGTTTCAGCGGCGCGACAGGAGCGCGAGCAGGAAGCCGATGCCCGCGGCGACGGCCAGCGCCGTCATCGGCTTCTGACGCACCGTGTCGACCAGCTGGCGTTCGAGATCGCCCGCTGTCGAGCGAAGGTTCTCGATCGCCGCCTCGCCTTCGCTCAAGGCGCGCTCACGCCCCTCCGCCGCCATCCGGCGTGCCGCCCCGTAGGAATGGCGACCGGTAATGCGCAACTGCTCCGCCAGTTTCTCGATGTCGGCCTTCAGCTGCGCGATGTCCGCCTCGAGATCGCGCGCGGCCGAAGCGGCTTCGCCCTTGTCAGGTTTTCCAGATGCAGTGGCCATTTTTCCAGCTCCCTGTTTCGCCGCGATCAGAACGGGGCGTTCGCGGCGAAGTTCCGCCGAAACGGAACCTGCCGCATGAAAGGACCTTTCCCGGTACGAGTCCAGACGAAAACCGGGCCGGCAGAGGCCGGCGGCTGTGCCCTTCGGCCGCATGCCCGGACGCCGCCCCATGCGGCGCACTGTTCGACGCAGGCCCCTCAGGCGGCATTCGATCCCATCACCTGCGCATCGATCGCGTCGGGACCGAATTCGTCCTCGCCGGCGATCTGGAGAATGTCCTGCAGGCGCGCGCGGGCGCGGCTGACCCGGCTCTTGATCGTTCCGACCGCGCAGCCGCAGATCTCGGCGGCCTCCTCGTAGGAAAATCCGGAAGCGCCGATCAGGATGACGGCCTCTCGCTGGTCGTCGGGAAGCTGCTCCAGGGCGACACGGAAATCCTCGAGATCGAGGACCCCGTGCTGGCTCGGATGCACGGCAAGACGGGCGGTCATGACGCCGTCGCTGTCCTGGACCTCGCGGCCGCGCTTGCGCATCTGCGAGTAGAACTCGTTGCGCAGGATCGTGAACAGCCAGGCCTTGATATTGGTGCCCATCTGGAAGCTCTCGTGCTTGTTCCACGCCTTCACCAGCGTCTCCTGGACCAGATCGTCGGCCTTGTCCGCGTTCTGCGACAGCGACATGGCGAAGGCACGGAGGCTGGGGATCGCGGCAAGCAGGTCGTTCTTGAAACCCGCCGATACGGCCATCAGGTCAATCCTTCTTCTGGTTGGATTCGGCCTTCTCGAGCTGGCTCAGGAGCTCGGCAAACCGTTCGGGAACCTCTTCGGACACCAGCGTGTCGTAATACTGCTTGAGCTTGCGTCCGATCTCGGAGTTCGTGCCCAGTGCATTCGTCCCGCCAGTCCGGGTGCGCTTGGCACCCCGCCCGCCCATGTCGCCGGTCATGATGTTCATTGCCCCGTCTGTCCTCGATCCCGTATAGCGCGATCGACCGGGCGCATCACCGCCCCTGCCGTTGCCGTGCCGCAAATTCGTCGCCCACAACGAAGCACGCGCGAATTCGTTCCCGGCATGGAACTCTTTCCCGCGCGAGGCGTTTGTCGTCGGGTGCGGGGATCCGGGCGACGGCCGGATGCGATCGCCGCATCCCGCGACTTTTACTGCGGATGCATCGCCGCCGCGACAATCGAGGGAGCCGCCCAAGCATGAGTCTTTCAGCAACCATTGCACCGCACCTGCCGTTCCTGCGACGCTTCTCCCGCGCGGTTTCCGGATCCCAGTCCAGCGGCGACGCGCTCGTGGCGGCGATGCTGGAGGCAATCATCGCCGACGTGAACGTCTTCCCCAAGGCGTCCAGCGACCGCGTCGCGCTGTACAAGATGTTCGCCAAGATGTTCTCGTCGATAGCGATCCGGGTGCCCCAGGAAACGCCCGCTTCCGCCTGGGAACGGCGCGCGGCGGCCAATCTCTCGGCGCTGTCCCCGAGGCCGCGGCAGGCCTTCCTCCTGGTGGCGGTCGAGGGCTTCTCCGACGAGGAGGCGGCCGAGATCCTCGACGTCCCCCCGGAAGAGTTCGCCAGTCTGCTCAACGATGCCGGCACCGAGATTTCGCGCCAGGTGGCGACGGAAGTCATGATCATCGAGGACGAGCCCCTCATCGCCATGGATATCGAGGAAATGGTGGAGAGCCTCGGCCATCGCGTCGTCGGTACCGCCCGCACACACAGGGAAGCGACGGCGCTGTTCGCCGCCACCGGCCCGAAACTGGTTCTGGCCGACATCCAGCTCGCCGACGGCAGCTCCGGACTCGATGCGGTGAACGAGATTCTCGCCACCACGCCGGTACCGGTGATCTTCATCACCGCGTTCCCCGAGCGCCTGCTCACCGGCGCGCGACCGGAGCCGGCCTTTCTCGTCACCAAGCCGTTCAATCCCGACATGGTCAAGGCCCTGATCAGCCAGGCGCTGTTCTTCGACCGCCAGGCGAGCGTCGCCGCCTGACACCGCGGAGGATCGAACCTTCGCAGAAGGCCGCCGCAAGGCGGCCTTCTGCCTTCGCGGGATCGCGCGGCGTGACCGGATTTCCGCATGGCGGCTGGAACGAACGGGAGACGCCGGCGTTCATCGACGGACGAGCGGAAGGAGAGACGATCATGCTTTACTGGGCCCTTGTTTTCCTCGTGGTGGCGATCATCGCCGGCGCCCTCGGATTCGGCGGCATTGCCGGCGCCTCGGCCGGCATCGCGCAGATCATCTTCTTCATCTTTCTCGCCTTTCTGGTGATCTCGCTGCTGGCCGGCCTGTTCCGGCGCGCGAGCTGATCGCCCATCCGAACCGGAAACCGTTCCCCTCAAGCGGTTTTCGGCCCCCGCCGGGCAGCATTCCGCAAGGA
>DUSC01000012.1 GCA_012842935.1 Hyphomicrobiales bacterium
GCCCGCCGCGGTGTCCCATTCCATGGTACGGCCGAAACGCGGGTAGAGGTCGGCTTCTCCCGAGGCGAGCAGGCAGAATTTCAGCGACGAGCCGACCGAGACCGTTTCAGCCCCGGGGAAACGGTCGATGAAAGCGGCGGTCTCCGGCGTCAGATGTGAACGGCTGGCGACGATGGAAAGCGGTGCCTTGGGCGTGCGCACGCGAATCGACCGGCGGGCGCCGGCAAGGCGGCCGTCGGCGGCCGGGGTCGCGAAGGCGGCTCCCGGCCGGCCGGAAAAGAGCATGCCGCGCGCCGGCGCGTAGACGACGCCGACAGCCGGCATCCGTTCGCGCACCAGCGCGATGTTGACGGTGAAGTCGCCGTTGCGGCTGACGAACTCCTTCGTCCCGTCGAGCGGATCGACGAGGACAAAAGGCCCGTCGCCGATCTCGGGCACCCGCCCCGCCGCGACCTCTTCCTCGGCGACGCAGGGCACGGCGGGGAGTGCCGCACGCAGGCCGGCAAGAATCGTTTCTTCGGCGGCGTGGTCGGCTGCGGTCACCGGAGAGGCGTCGGCCTTCGCCGCCGCCGCAAAGTCGGTGGCGTAGACGGCCATGACGGCGCGGCCCGCCTCGAGCGCGAGACGTTCGAACAGGTCGAGGACCGCGTCGTCCCCGGGCAGATCGCCGGCCGTCATCTCCTAGCCGAGTCCGTGGGCATCCAGCCAGGCCGCGATCTCGGCCGCCATGTCTTCCGGCGAGCGACCGGCCGTGACCAAGTGTACCTCGGCGGCTTCTGGCGCCTCGTAGGGCGAATCGACGCCGGTGAAGTTCTTGATCTCGCCACGCAGCGCCTTGGCGTAGAGGCCTTTCGGATCGCGGCGGGCACACTCCTCGAACGGCGTATCGACGAAAATTTCGACGAACTCGCCCTCGGCCATCAGTTCGCGCGCCATGCGCCGCTCGGCCCGGAACGGCGATATGAAGGAGACGAGGACCACCAGGCCGGCGTCGGCCATCAGCTTCGCCACCTCGGCGACTCGGCGGATGTTCTCGACGCGGTCCTCCTCGGTGAAACCGAGGTCGCGGTTCAGCCCGTGACGCACATTGTCGCCGTCGAGCATGTAGGTGTGGCGACCGGTGCGGTGCAGCTGCGCTTCCAGCGCGTTGGCAATGGTCGACTTGCCCGAACCCGACAGGCCGGTGAACCAGAGCACGGCGGGCTTCTGGTGCTTCAGCGCGGCGCGGGCCTGCTTGTCCACGTCGAGCGCCTGCCAGTGGACGTTGGAGGCGCGGCGCAGCGGGTGCTGGATCATGCCCGCCGCCACGGTTTGGTTGGTCATCCGATCAATCAGGATGAAGGCGCCGGTGGCACGGTTGTCGGCGTAGTTGTCGAAGGCGATCGGCTGCTGGGTCGACAGGTTGCACGAGCCGATCTCGTTCAGATCGAGCGACTTCGCCGCCTCGTGAGCGAAGCTGTTGACGTCGATCCGATACTTCAGTTCCGTCACCGACGCGTTCGTCTGGTCCGTCTCGGTGCGCAGGATGTAGGTACGACCGGGCAGCAGCGGGTGTTCGTCGAACCAGACGATCATCGCGGTGAACTGGTCGGCGACATGCGGCCGCGAATCGGGCGCAACCAGCATGTTGCCGCGCGAGACCTCGACCTCGTCCTCGAGCACGATGGTGACGGCCTGTCCGGCGACGGCCGCGGCCAGATCGCCGTCCGCGGTGACGATGCGCTTCACCCGCGAGACCTTGCCCGACTTCGCCACGACGACGGGGTCGCCCTGCGCGACGCGGCCGGAGGCCACGGTTCCGGCAAAGCCGCGAAAATCGAGGTTGGGCCGGTTGACGTACTGCACGGGGAAGCGGAACGGCCGGCCGGCCGCGGCGTCGTCGACGGCCACGTCCTCGAGATGCGACAGCAGCGTCGGCCCCTCGTACCAGGGTGTGTTCGCCGAACGCTCGATCACGTTGTCGCCGTGGCGCGCCGAGAGCGGGACAGCGACGAGCGAGGCGAAGCCGAGATCGCGGGCGAAGGCGGCATAATCCGCCGCGATCCTGTCGAACACGTCGCGGTCATAGCCGACGAGGTCGATCTTGTTCACGGCAAGGACGACATGGCGGATGCCGAGCAGGGAGGCGATGAAGCTATGGCGCCGCGTCTGCGGCAGCACACCGCTGCGCGCATCGACCAGGACGACGGCGAGGTCGGCAGTCGAGGCGCCGGTGGCCATGTTGCGCGTATACTGCACGTGGCCGGGCGTGTCGGCGACGATAAACTTGCGCTTGGACGTAGCGAAGAAGCGGTAGGCGACGTCGATGGTGATGCCCTGTTCGCGCTCGGCCTCCAGCCCGTCGACCAGCAAGGCGAAATCGATGTCGTCGCCGACGGTACCGTGTTTCTTCGAGTCGCGCTCCAGCGCGGCGAGCTGATCCTCGAAGATGAGCTTGGTGTCGTAGAGCAGGCGGCCGATCAGGGTCGACTTGCCGTCGTCGACGGAGCCGCAGGTCAGAAATCTCAGGAGCGACTTGACACCCTGCTCCGCCAGGAAGCTGTGCAGATCCGGCGCGAAGTCCGGCGAATTGACCATGGGCTGATGCATCAGAAATAGCCTTCCCGCTTCTTCTTCTCCATCGATCCCGCCTCGTCGTGGTCGATCACCCGGCCCTGACGCTCCGAGGTCCGCGCCACGAGCATCTCCTCGACGATCTCCTCAACCGTAGCCGCATCGGACTCGATCGCACCGGTCAACGGATAACATCCGAGCGTGCGGAACCTCACCATGCGCTCCTCGACCTTCTCGCCGGGACGCAGCCTCATGCGGTCGTCGTCGACCATGATCAGCATGCCGTCGCGCTCGACCACCGGACGCCTGGCGGCAAGGTAGAGCGGAACGATCGGGATGTCCTCGCTGAGAATATACTGCCAGATGTCGAGTTCCGTCCAATTCGACAGCGGGAAGACGCGGATCGATTCACCCGGCGCGACGCGCGTATTGTAGATTTTCCACATTTCGGGACGCTGGTTCTTCGGATCCCAGGCGTGCTGAGCGCTGCGGAAGGAAAAGATCCGCTCCTTGGCGCGCGACTTCTCCTCGTCGCGGCGGGCGCCGCCGAAGGCCGCGTCGAAACCATAGCGGTCGAGCGCCTGGCGCAGAGCGACGGTCTTCATGATGTGGGTATGCGTGTTCGAGCCGTGATCGAAGGGATTGATCCCACATTCTCCAAGTAAGTCGCTGATTTCGCTGTCGTAATCGTGATATTTCGCATATAAATCATGGCGTTGACGGCTGCGAGGGGCGCGTTTCATGGA
>DUSC01000116.1 GCA_012842935.1 Hyphomicrobiales bacterium
GTTCTGTGCGGCTCGCGCCGGCGCCGGTTGCGGCGCGGCAGCCGCGCCCGCTGCAGGTAGCGCGGACTCGACCCCGGCGGGGGCATCGGCCGCCGCGCCCGGCTGACCGGCGGCGGCTATTTCATGCGGTGCGGGCGAGGGGTCGGCCCGATCTTCGGCGGTACCGGTCCCCATCGCCGGCGCAGGGTTTTCGGTGCCGGCCGGCGCTTCGCCTGTCTGCGTTTCGGGAAAGGTCAGAGGAGAGACCGTGACGCTCCGCACGATCTCTCGCGCGGCGTCGAGAAGGCGCGCGTCGCGCGCCGACAATGTGTTGCGGTCTATGGCGTCCAGCCGTCTGGCAGCCTCCTCGATCGGCTGGGTCGTGACCGAGGCCAGGGCGTTGTAGAACGCGGCGCGCGGGTCCTCCGGTCCGTCGGCACTGCCGCTCGCCAGCCGGGCCCGCGCCGAGGCGAAATCGGCCAGCGCGGTGTAGCCGGAAATCGCACTCCTTCGTGCGATGCGAAGATAGATGGCGAGTTGCTGTTCGGCATTCATCGCCGAGACGATTTCCTCGACGACATGGAGGTCGAGGCCCTCGCGCAATGCCACCACGCCGTTGATGAAGCCGTCCGCGAAATGGCTGGCATAGGGTGAGCGCAGGAAGCGGCGGGAATACTGTTCGGATGCCCTGAGAAAGCGCTCCCTGTCCCCGATCGACGTCGCAATCGAGATCGAGCGGCGAAGGGCCGCTTCCTCGACAAGCGTACCGGGCGCGTAGAGGCGAGCCAGGTCGAGCAGCGGGAGCGCCTTCTCGGGGCGCTGGAGTGCGATGACCGAACCTTTGACGAGCGCCAGGAATGCTCCGATCTGCGGCTGCTCCTTCGACGGATCGAGCGAAGAAAGCTGCGCGGCGGCCTTGCCCGGATTGCTCTTGAAATAGGCGATGAGACCGGCCGTCAGCGCGGCGTCGTGAGGATCGAGCTCGAGGCCGGCCGTGACCGTCTCGAGCGTTCTGGGGTTGCCGCCGCTCATGCCGTAGATGAGGAGAGCCTCGAAGTTGCGCCGGTCGGCAAACTCCTCGGGAGTTGCCGAGAGAAGGCGCTTGTCGATCATCTCGATCATCTTCTTCTGCATCGGCAGTGCCGCATGATCGCCATCGGCGATGCGGTCCTGCACGATCTGCAGCGAGCGGACCATCTGGTAAGGCGCGAGAACCGGAAGCGCCTGGTCGGCAGCGGCAACCTGTCCCCAGAAGAGCGCCTGGACCAGCAGCGCAGCGCCCGTGGCCATCCTGGGAATCAACTTTCCGTCTCCAGCAGGATTTCGATCCGGCGGTTGGTTTCGGCGAAGGGATCGTCTTTCACCTTCAGTTTTCGGTCGGCGTATCCGGACACCGAGACGATCCGCGCTTCGTCCAGGCCAGCGCGCACCAGCATGTAGTAGGCGGCCTGCGCCCGCGCGGTCGACAGTCGCCAATTGTCATAGAGCTTCGACGTGAACGGGCGTCCGTCCGTATGCCCGTTGATGATGATGTTGCCCTTTTCGCCCATCAGCACCTTCGAGATCTTTTCCATGGCGAGCACCAGATCGCGTCTCGGTACGGCCGAACCGATCTCGAACATGCCGACATTGAGCTGATCGGTGACTGAGATCATCACGCCGCGTTCCGTGGGGACGACCGAGATGCCGCCGAACATTTTGTCGTCTCCGCCGAACGCATTGCGAAGTTCCGCGCCGATGCGCTCCGCTTCCGCGACGATCCGGTCGCTCGGCTTGTCCTGACGGGGCCCTGCCGCCTCCGCGACGCTTTGTGATGGCGGTCGCTGCTCGGGGAGCGGAGCCGCCGGGGGAAGCGTCGCCGGCTCGGCGGCGCCGACATCGGCTGCCGGCGCAGGGAAGGCGGCCTGCAGGTCGTTGGCTGCTTCTGCAGCGACGGGTGCGCCGGCCACGGCCTGGCCGGCTTGGTCGGCGAGCGGGCTGGGAGACGCGGCGTTCTCTGTCGTCGCCGGTTCGGGCCTGCTCTCGACCTCCTTCGACCAGAAATCCGGAGCGAACGGATCGCGATAGGCTTCGCCGCCCGAAGCGCCGGTCGCGGGACCGGCGTCGGCCGCCCCGCCGTCGCCCTTCGAGCTGGTGTTCTGGGCAACGCCGGTGTCGGCGGCGATCTCGGCGAGTACCGCGTAAGGGTTCTCGAAAAGATGCTCGTCGGTGTAGTTCTTCGCGTCCGTCGGGTCGGCCTTGCTTTCGGCATCGGTCGCGCCGGCCGTCTTCGGCCCTTCCTCGGCGGGCTTCTTGGTCTGGTTTTCGGCGGTCTCCGTGGAGCTGTCGGCCGATTGCGGTCCTTCGCCGAGGCTGTCCAGACCGCGTTTTGCGCTGTTGCGATCGACGAGCTTCACCGGATTGAAGTAGCTGGCGACGGCCACCTTCGTCTCCTCGTTGGCCGCGTTGATGAGCCACATGACGAGGAAGAAGCACATCATCGCCGTCATGAAATCGGCGAATGCGATTTTCCATGCGCCGCCGTGGTGGCCGTCCTCGTGATCGCCGCCGCCATGCTTGACGATGATGATCTCGTGCTGATGCTCGTTGCCCGCGAGGCTCATCCGAAGGCCGCTTCCATGGCTGTCGACCACTCGGAAATGCGGGTTTCGAACAGGCTCTCGTCGATACGGACGCTGAGATCCATCGATGCGCTTTCGGTGAAGTCGAAGAGGTCGACCTTGTCGCCTGAGGCCGCGCAGAGCGCCTCGTACAAGGCCGGCGAACCGGTGATGCGGACGCGAACGCCATCGCCGTCGCTCAGGGCGGCCTGCAGAGCATCCGCCAGGGCGGCCACGGAACGTCGCGCTATGTCGTCCGTCAGCAGGGGACCGAGTATCCGCGAGACGACCGTTGTGACGAGCCCGGTCACGGTCTCCTGCGCGGCGGCGAATTCGGCCGAAATGCGCTCCGCCAGCTTCTCCCCGGCTTCACGCACGAGCGTCTCGATCTCGCCGGCGTGGCGTTCTCGCTCGGCCTCCAGCACTGCTTCGTATTGCGCCGTCAGGCGTTCGGTCAACTCTGCTTCCGCACGGTCGACGGCTTCCCTCATGCGGTCCTCGAAGTCGTCCTCGACCGGTACCGGGGTCTCTATGTCGATCGGCGGAAAATCCGCACCGGAATCCTCCGCCGGGAAGGCGAAGGGCGGGATCTCCGTCACGGGCGCGCGGGAGGCGCCGAAATCCTCGAGAAAATCCGCCAGGGCGGGCATGGACATCACGCCGCCTCCGGATTCGTCCACTTACGCAGGATCATGGCCGTCCGCTCCTCGTTGAGGTCGACCATCTGCGCGAGACGTTCCTGCGGGCCGCGGCGAATCTTCTGGCGAAGCTGCTCGATGGCGTCGGTGTCGTCCGAAGAACCGCCGCCGAGGATGCCGGGTAGCCCGTTGCCGAGCGGACCGCCCAGGTCGTTGACGGTCGGCAGCGTCGGGAACTGGAAATCGTTGGCGAAATTAGGCAGCGCGTTGGCCTGTTCGAAGGTTCCGCTCTCGGACGCTCCGCCGGCCTTGCCGAGTGCGGCGGCGAGCGGCCGCAGGCCGAACCAGGCCATCAGGAAGGCGACGAGAATGAAGGCGCCGGCATTTATCATCGTGCCCACCTGCGAGCCGATCCCGTCGAGGAAGCCTGGGGTTTCGATCGGTTCGCCGTCGAGCCCGTCGACGAACTCGACCGACGTCACGGTGATGGTGTCGCCGCGCGCCTGGTCGTAACCGGCGGCCGTCGAAGCGATCTTCTCGATCTCCGCGACGCGCGCGGCGATCTGTTCCTGGGTGGCGTCCTTGCCGAGGAGCGCTGCCAGCCGCTGCTGGTTCACCACCACGGCGATCGACAGCTTGGAGACCGTGTAGCCGTTGCTGATCGTCGCGATGCGCTTGGTATTCATCTCGTAGTTGGTGGTTTCCTCCTTCCTCTCGCTCTGCTGTGAGGACTGCGGGGCGTCCGGCGCCGGCGCGTTCCCGTTCGGAAGGTCCTGCTGGACGGAGGTCGGCGTGTTCTGCACGCTCTTGTTCGAGGTGTCGTTGGCGCGAACCACCTGGATCGAACGTTCGACGCGCGATTCCGGATCGAAGATCGTCTCCTCGATCTGGCGCGTATCGGTATTGACGTCGGCGCGCACGCTGGCGCGGAGGTTGCCGTTGCCGAGATAGGGCAGCAGCGCGCGGTAGATGTTGTCTTCGATCTGGCTTTCGATGGTGCGTTCGACGCCCATCGACCGCGTAAGCGCGCTGTTCGACGGATCGTCGCCGACGGCGAGCAGCGATCCGTTCGAATCGAGAACGGTCACCTTGTCGGCCGACAGGCCCGGCACCGCCGCCGCGACGAGGTGGCGGATGGCCATCGCCGTGGTCGTGGCGTCGATCCCCGCCGAGCGGATCACGACCGATGCCGAGGGCTGCTGCTCGTCGCGGCGGAAGTTGGCACGTTCGGAGACGACGATGTGGACGCGGGCCGCCTTGATGCCGGCGATCGACTGGATGGTGCGCGCGATCTCGCCCTCGAGAGCCCGTACCCGCGTAACCTCCTGCATGAACGACGTCAGGCCGAGCGAGCCGACATTGTCGAAGAGTTCGTAGCCGGCGTTCGTGCTCGACGGCAGGCCTTTTTCGGCGAGCAGCATGCGCGCCTGGGCCGTCCGCCCGGCCGGAACGAGGACGGACGATCCGTCGGCACCGACGTCGAACGAGATTCCGGATTCGCTCAGCACCATGCCGATCTGATTCACGTCGGAACGTTCCAGTCCGACGTAAAGCGTTTCGTAGGCCGGCTTGTTCAGGAAGTAGGAGCCGGCGCCGACGACCAGCAGGACCAGACCGACGATCGCTCCGGCAATGCCAAGGCGTTTCGCGCCAAGCCCCCGGAGATTGGCGATAATCTGCTGAATTTGTTCAGGCAAGGAACAAGGCTCCCGGACAGTCTGTTCCGGGAGACTAGGATTCGAAGCTTGTGCGAAAATGAAATCGGGCCGCGCTCCGTGGAGCGCGGCCCAATCGGAAGGGTCGCTGCAGTCAGGCGGGGCAGGATGCCCGGAAGCCTTACCGGAAGAGCGACAGGATCTGCTGCGAGTTGCTGTTGGCGATCGACAGCGCCTGGATGCCGAGCTGCTGCTGGACCTGCAGCGCCTGGAGGCGCGTCGATTCCTCGTTCATGTCGGCATCGACCAGCGTTCCAACGCCGCGGTCGATCGCATCCATCAGGCCGGAGACGAAGTCCTTCTGCATGTCGACACGCTTCTTCGCGGCGCCGAGGTCGGACGCCGACGTCGTCATCGAGGCGAGCGCGGAATCCACCGCCGAGATCATCTCGTCGAGGTCGGTGTCGTCGATGCCGGAAGCACTGATGTCGAGCGTCGAGACGGAAACCGTCACGGCACCGCCGCCGGTCGTGGTGAATTCGGTATCGAGGATGCCCGACTGGTCGGCGGCATCGAAGAGTTTCGTGCCGGTCACGGAAATGTCGATCGTCGAGACCGAGACCGAGCCGTCAGACGCGCGGTTGAAGGACGCCACGAGGCTCTTGGTCGCCGAATAGCCGGTGGCCGAGGAGTCGACCGACAGCCAGTTCTCGCCGGAGAACGAGGCGGAGCCGGCGATGCTCGTCAGCTGCTCCTGCAGCTGCGAGATTTCCGACTGGATCTTCGACTTGTCGACGCCGGGTTCCTTCGCGGCGACCAGCTTGGCCTTGATCTCGTCGACGACCTCGATGGCGGAGTTCGTGGCCGTGTACGCCGTATCGAGCTTGGCAGCGCCGAGACCGAGAGCATCCTGGACCGTCGACAACGCCTTGTTGTCGGAACGCATGGTGGTCGCGATCGACCAATAGGCCGCGTTGTCGCTTGCCTCGGCGACGCGGTAACCGGTCGAAATGCGGGATTGGGTAGCTTCCAGGGACTTGTTCGTCGACTGGAGGCTCTTCAGTGCCGTCATAGCCGACACGTTAGTCATGATACTGGACATCGATACTGCCCCTACACTTACTCAACACAAGGGACATACCGGACTTCACCGGTAGGCCGGCTCGGCGTCATGCCTGTCGATCACTCGATCAACCCGTCCTGCTTTCTCCGCTGTTATGGCGGAAAAAACCTACCAAATCGATAAGGACCGCAGCGTTCCTACGTGAACGATCTCACGAGGCTTCCGACGAGCAGGTTCCAGCCGTCGATGAGCACGAAGAAGAGGATCTTGAAGGGCAGCGAGATCACCGTCGGCGGCAGCATCATCATGCCCATCGACATGGTCACGGTGGCGACGACGAGGTCGATGACGAGGAACGGCAGCACGATCAGGAAGCCGATCTCGAAGCCGCGGCGGATCTCGGAGATCATGAAGGCGGGGATGAGGATGCGCAGGTCGACCGCGTCTCCCTCGACGACATTCTGGCCACGCTCGCGGGCGAGGTCGGCGAACAGGTTGAAGTCCTTCTCCCTGACATTGTCCAGCATGAACGTGCGGAACGGATCGGCGATGCGCTGCATCGCCTGTTCCTCCGTGATCTGGTTTTCCATCAGCGGACGTACGCCGTTCGACCATGCCTGGTCGAAGGCCGGCGACATGACATAGAAGGTCATGAACAGGGCAAGGCTGATGAGGATGAAATTGGCGGGCGTCGTCTGCAGGCCGATCCCCGCGCGCAGGATCGAGAAGGCGATGATGAAGCGCGTGAAGCTTGTCACCATGATCAGCAGGCTCGGCGCCAGCGAGAGCACCGTAAGCAGCCCGAAGAGCTGGATGATGTAACCGACCGTCGTACCGTTGGCCTGGCCAGCGATCGCACCGAGGTCGAGCTGCTGCGCGCCGGACGGTTCCAGCGTCGCCAGCAAGAAGAAGACGACTGCGGCCGGCCGCCTCATTCGAAGATCATCGTCCGGACGAGGACGTCCTTGACGAGGCCCTGGCTGCGGATCTTGGCGCGCTCGAGGAGATCGGATTTGAGATGCTGGAAGCCGCTGGCACCCTGCACCTGGATCAGCTTCACCGTGCGGATGTAGGCCATGACATCCTGCTGGATCGTGAGGACGAGATCCGGATCCTCCGGTTCCTTGTCGAGAACCAGCGAGAGTTCCAGCCTGATCCAGATCGTGTCCGGCACGGCCAGGTTCGTTGTGATCGGCGCGAGGTCGACGACGCGGTCGGAGCTCGCGGCCGGGTTGCCGGCCGCGGCCGACTGGCCGTGACCGGCCACGGCCGCCTTTTCGCCCGCCGGCGGGTGGGATGGCGCCGAGGGAGTCGCGTCCGCTTCTGCCGCGGAAGGCTGCGACCTGATCAGGAAACCGCCGGAGAACCATCCGATTCCGGCCGCGATCGCCGTGAGAGCCAGAAGCACGGCGATCTGCGCCACCAGCGATGGACCGCGCTTGGGTTCCGGCTCTGCTACGACTGTCAACTTCCCGTGCTCCGCTTCCGGCTTCGGCTCAGATTGGCGATACGACGTCGACGAGCTGCTGGCCCCACGTCGGCTGCTGGACGTCCGTGATGCGGCCGCGCCCGCCATAGGAAATGCGTGCTTCGGCGATCCGTTCGTAGGAAATGGTGTTCGATGCGCCGATGTCCTGCGGCCGGACGATGCCTGCGATCTGCAGGACGCGCATCTCGGCGTTGACGCGCACCTCCTGGGAGCCGCGGATGATCAGATTGCCGTTGGGCAGTATGTCGGTGACGACGGCGGCGACCATCAGGTCGAGCTTCTCCGAGCGCGCGGTCGCTCCGTCTCCGGCATAGGTCGAGGACGACGAATAGTCGAGGTTGCCGCTGCCGTCGAAGGTGAAACCCTCGGCGTCGGCGCTGGCGCTGAGGCCGATCCCGCGGCCCTGGGTTCGCTTGCGGTCCGACTTGTTCTTGAACTGGGCCTCGTCGTCGACCGAAATCTTCACCGTCAGGATGTCGCCCTGCCTGAGTGCGCGCGCGTCCGTGAAGAGATGGCTCTGGCGATCGTCCCACAGGGAGAAGCGCTTGACGGGCTGCGGCGGCATTTCCGGGTAGGTAGCCGTCGCCGTTGTCGCGGCGAGGGTCGGTGCCAGTCCGCTGCCGACCGGCGACATGGCCGGTTCGACGCCGATCTCGGAGATCGAATTGCTGCAGCCGGCGAGCGCCACCACGGCGGCGAGGGCGAGTGGGGCTCTTTTCATGACGGGTCCTGCGGATTGGCGGCAGCGGCCATGATGCCGGTGAGCTTGGCGGCCGACTTGCTGTTCATTTCGTTGAGGATGACGCCGGCCTGTCGCGTGTTCAGCTTCATCAGGATGCTGGCGGCAAGCATGGGTTCGACGGCCGAAAGACGTTCCGCCGCGGCGTCGGGCTTCATCTTGGAATAGATGTCGACCACGCTCGCCTCGGCCTTGGCCATGAATTCCTCGCGGCGCTTCAGCCAGTCCTCATATTCGGCGCGCTTGGCCTCGAGCTTCGCGACGCGCGCGTCGATCTCCTTCTTCAGCTTCTCCAGTTCCATCACCTGGAGCGCGTAGCGGCGGTCCTTCGCCGCGTCGGCGATGTTGGAGCAGAACTCGCGGATTTCGTCCGAGATCTGGGCGCCTGTGTTCGCCGCCTCGGACAGCGCGTCGGTGCCGTTCAGCGCCGCGCCGACCAGCACGAGCGCGGTGCCCATGGCCAGGTTGCGCATCTTGTCGAGATAGTCTTGACGAGGACGTTTGCTCATCTGCCGCCTACTGGAGCACGAGTTCGGCCTGCAGTGCGCCGGCCGACTTGATCCCCTGGAGGATCGCGATGATGCCGTCGGGCTTCACGCCGATGCGATTGAGGCCGTTGACCAGGGCTTCCAGGTTGGGACCGTCGACGAGGGCGACGTTCGTCCCTTCCTGGTTGGCCTCGATGACGGTGAACGGCACTTCCTTGGTCTCGCCCTTGGAGAACGGCGCGGGCTGGGACACCTGGGGCGTTTCCGAGATGCGTACCGTCAGCTTGCCGTAGCTCACGGCCACGCGGGAAATCTTGACGTCCTGGCCGATGACGATGGTCCCCGTCTTCTCGTCGACGACCACCTTGGCGGGCATGTCGGTCTCGACGATGAGGTTTTCGAGTTCGGCGATGAAACGGGCGGCCGAGATGCCGTCGGGTTTGCGGATCGTGACGGTGCGGGAGTCCTGCTCGGCGGCGACGCGCTTGCCGAAACGGCTTGCGGCATAGCCGTTGATCACGTCGGCGACCTTCACGGCGGTGGTGAAGTCGGCGTTGCGCAGCTGCAACGTGACGATCTGCGAGTCCTTGAGCTTTGCGGGGATCTCTCGCTCGACGATGGCGCCGTTGGGGACGCGGCCGGCGGTCGGCACGCCCTGGGTCAGGCTCTCGGCCTCGCCTTTCGCGGAGAAACCCGACACGAACACCGGTCCTTGCGCCACCGCGTAGATGTCGCCGTCGGGCGCCCTGAGCGGGGTCATGACCAGCGTTCCGCCGGCGAGCGACGTGGCGTCGCCGAGCGAGGACACGGTCACGTCGATGCGCGATCCGGACTGGACGAAGGCCGGAAGGTTTGCCGTGACGATCACCGCCGCCACATTCTTGGCACGCGCCTGCCCGCCTTCGGTAGCTATGCCGAGGTTCTGCAGCATGGCGCGGATCGATTGCTCCGTGAACGGCGAGTTGCGCAGGCCGTCGCCGGTGCCCTGGAGGCCGATGACGAGACCGTAGCCAATCAGCTGGTTGTCGCGCGCGCTTTGGACCATCGCGATGTCCTTGATGCGCGATGCGGTTCGGCCGGGTGGCAGGTTGCTCGGCCCGCCGAGCTGATCGAACAGGCGCGCCACCGTCTCGGGATCGTATTCGGCGTCGGCCATTCCGTCGCCCCTGGCCTCGAGTTCGCTCTTGGCCTTCTTGCTGAGCCCGTCGGCCCACGCGGCAGGTTGCAGCGCGGCGAGGAGGGCGAGAGCGAGGAGCGCGGCACGGATCATGAGGCGCCGACCCTGACCGTGCCGTCGGCCATGACCGTGCCGGAGAAGGTGCGACCGCTGTCGATGTTGCGCAGCGTGATGACGTCGCCGGCGGCACCGGCTTCCAGCGGCACGGCCGTCGCGTTGATGACCAGACCGCCGTCGTTGTAGATGACCTGCACGGGCTGGCCGACCTGGACGAGATAGGCCGGCCGGACGGCGTTTTCCGGAATGATGCGGCCGGGCAGGATGGTCCGCCGCGCAACCTTGCCTTCGATCAGGCCGGCTTGCTGGTAGATCGGTCCGAGGTTCCGGTTTCCGCGAACCAGCGGGACTTCCTCCACCATCGACAGGGTAATGACCTCTCCCGGATAGACGACGCGATTGGTGACGACCGCGAACTCGTCGGCACGCGCCGTCGCTCCCGCGCAGGTGACGGCGATCGCGGCGGCGGCCAGCAGACGGTGCCTGAACACGGTGACGCGGCGCATGGCGGCTACCGTATGTTCTTCGACACCACCGCGGCCATCTCGTCGGCGGCCTGGATGACCTTGGAGTTCATTTCATAGGCGCGCTGCGCCGAGATGAGTTCGGTGATTTCCTTGACGGGATCGACGTTCGAGTTCTCGAGATAACCCTGCTCGATCGTACCGAAGCCCGGATCGCCCGGGACGCCGATGACGGCCGCGCCGGAGGCTGGCGTTTCCTGGAAGAGGTTGTCGCCGAGCGGCGTGAGACCGGCCTCGTTGGGGAAGGTGGCGAGGGTGAGCTGGCCGAGATTCTGCAGCGCCGTCTGCCCGTCGATACGGGCGAAGACCTGGCCGGTCTTGTTGACGATCACCTCGACCGTGTTCTGGGGAATGGTGATCGCCGGCGAAACCGTGAAGCCGTCGGCGGTGACGAGCTGGCCTTCGGCGTTGGTGTTGAACGAGCCGGCGCGGGTGTACCGGATCTGGCCGTCGGCCCCCTCGATCTGGAACCAGCCGTTGCCGACGATTGCCAGGTCGAACTTGTTGTCGGTGCTGATCAGCGACCCCTGGATGTGGATGTTTCGGATCGCGGCCGTCTTCACACCGAGGCCGACATGGGCGCCTTCGGGGATGACGCTCTGGTTCGCCCGGTTGGGAACGCCCTCCAGCCGCTCGGCCTGGTAAAGCAGATCGGTGAATTCGGCACGCGCCCTCTTGAAGCCCGTCGTGTTGATGTTGGCGATGTTGTTGGCAATGACTTCCAGGTTCAGCTGCTGGGCGTTCATGCCGGTCGCGGCGATGGCGAGAGCTCTCATCGTCTTGGTCCTCAGATCGCCATCCGGCTGACTTCGAGATAGGCGGAAACGATCTTGTCGCGGATCGCGATCGCCGCCTGCAGCGACTGTTCGGCGCTCATCACCGCGTCGGCGACGTCGCGTGCGTTGATGTTGCCGCCGCCGAGGGCCTCCAGGGACAGCGACTCGGAGCGCTTCAGCGTGTCGACGACCTTGCCGGCGACGTCGCCCAGTGCGTCGAGGAAGCTCATTCCTGCGGCAGGCGCCGCAGCCGTCGCATTGCCGGAGATCGCCTCGGCGATCGATGACAGCGCGCCGCTTTGTGCGATCCCGCCGATGATGCTTATCGGGTTCATCAGCCTTGGCTCCTCATGAGATCGATCGTCATCGAGATCAGGTCGCGGGCCTGCTTGATGACCTGAAGGTTGGCTTCGTAGGCGCGGTTCGCCTCGCTCATGTCCGCCATCTCGACCAGCGCGTTGACGTTCGGCAGTTTCACGTAGCCGGCATCGTCCGCGGCCTCGTGCCCGGGATCGAATTCGACCGGAAAGGCCGTCTCGTCGCGCGCGATGTCGGCGATGCGGACGAATTCGCCTCCGCTCAGCCGGTCGACTTCCGCGGCGAACGCGATCGTCTTGCGCTGGTAGGGGTCAGCTCCGGGCGTATTGCCGGTCGACTGGGCGTTGGCGAGATTCTCCGAGATGATCCTCAGCCGCTCCGACTGGGCGAACAGTCCGGAGGCGGCGACCTTCAGGGCGGTGGCGATCGGATCCATTGTCAGGTTCTCGCAGCCATCAGGATCATGCGGTGGAATGCCTTGACGATCGCGGTGTTGAGCTCGAAGTCGCGCCTGATCTCGCCCGCCTTCACGAGTTCGTCCTCGAGCCGGACGGAATTGCCCGACGGACGGACCGGAACGTCGGAGTCCCTTTCGCTGAGGCCGACCGCCGAGGCGGGATTTTCGCCGCCCAGATGCCTTGCGTTGGTCGCCACCATCGACGGCGTGGACTTGCTGAGGACCGTGGCGAAGTCCTCGACATCCAGCGGCCTGAATCCGGCGGTGTTGGCGTTGGCGACATTGCCGGCGATCACCGCCTGCCGCACCGAAAGCCAGCGCGCCTGCCGGGAAGCGAGATCGAAGAGCTGGACAGGTTCCATTGCGGGGTTCCGTGGACTCGCATGGAACAGTAGGTGGGCAGTCTTGCGCGGGCCTTGCGCGCAAGGGAGGGGATCACGGGGTGAGGGTCAGGACGCGCTTGCCGCTGGTTACGACGACCCAGGCGCCGTCGCGCTGCTCGATGGACGTCACCGTGGTCATGTCCGGCAGCATCGAACCGCGCTGGACGACCCAAAGGCCGGATTCGTCCTCGATCATGGCCCGGCCGTTCTCGATGTGGACGACGCGGAAATCGACCTCCTGATGGGGATAGGGCTGCTCGATGATCGCCGGGACGCTGCCGGTCGCCTGATCGTCCCGCTCGTTCCGCGGCGTCGTGCCGGTCGGCAGCCGGTCGAGTTCGAGGCTCGTGATCTCCTTGATTTCGGCGGGGTCGGCGATCCGGGTCAGTTGCGGCGTGCTCGACGACAGTCCGCCGACCGACTGGATCTCGCTGTCGAGCTTGACGGCGCGGATGCCGAACTTCTCCTGGTTGAAGAAGACGTACCAGGGGAAGAACGCGCTGCCGAGGCCGAGCGCGACGCCGAACATGCCGAGCAGGATGTCCTCCGTCAGGCGACCGCGCTTGACCGGCGGGATGGCACGCGGGACGGCCGGTTTCGCCGATCCTGCCAGTGGCGGCGCCGACTCGGCGGCGCGCGTGTCCTTAGCCGGCCTTGGCCACATTCGGCTTGTCCTGCTTCTTCAGATGACGGGCGAGATCGCCGAAGGCGTCCGTCGACGGACCGTCCTTGGGCGACTGGTTCAGGGCTGCGTAGATGACGGGAACCTGGGCTACGGCGATGTCGATCTCCGGATCGCTGCCGGGCTGGTATGCGCCGATCAGGCGGATGTCGCGCGTGTCCTCGAACCGCGCGATCATGGCGCGCAGCTTGGAGACGACGATCTTCTGATCGTCGCTCCAGGCCTTCGGCGCGAGGCGCGAGATCGAAGACAGCGGGTTCACGGAAGGATAGCGCCCCTGTTCGGCGATCCCGCGCTCGAGGACGATGTGGCCGTCGAGGATGCCGCGCACCGAGTCCGCCACCGGGTCGTTGTGATCGTCGCCGTCGACGAGGACCGACAGGATCGCGGTGATCGAGCCCGTGCCGACCCTGCCCGGTCCGGCCCGCTCCAGGAGTTTCGGCAGGTCGGTGAAGACCGACGACGGATAGCCGCGCGCCACCGGCGGCTCGCCCGTGCCGATCGCCACCTCGCGTAGGGCATGGGCGAAACGGGTGATCGAATCGAGCAGCAGCAGGACGCGGTCGCCGCGGTCGCGGAAGTGTTCGGCCACGCGCATGGCCGTGTCCGGCGCCCGGCGCCGCATCATCGCGCTCTCGTCGCTCGTGGCCACGACCGCGACCGTCTTGGCCATGGCTTCCGCGCCGATCGTGTCCTCGAGGAACTCGCGTACCTCGCGGCCGCGCTCGCCGACGAGCGCGACGACGACGGTGTCGAATGCCGAGGCCGCGGCCAGCATGGCGAGCAGCGTCGACTTGCCGACGCCCGATCCGGCGAACACCCCCATCCGCTGGCCGAAGCACAGGGGCGTGAAGATGTCGATGACGCGCACGCCGGTGAGGAAGGGCTTGTCGACACGCTGCCGCGACAGGGCGCCCGGCACGCCTTCCGCCGCGCCGGCGGGGAGCGTGTCCGGAACAAGCGGCGGCCCGCCGTCGATCGGCCGGCCCAGCGCGTCGATGACGCGTCCACGCCACGAGGCTCCGGGCGACAAGGTCAGGGCGCCGCTGGTGAAGACGGCGTCGCCGACGCGCATTTCGGTCGACCGGCCGTAGGGAGCGACCACCACCGTATCGAGCGTGATCTGGACGACTTCGCCGGCGCCTTCGGAAGGGTGCGACGGGCTGTAGACGATGTCGCCGAGGCGGACGCTGCTGGACAGGCCAAGCACCTTGTAGTGGGTGGCGGAAACTTCGCTGACGCGCCCCCCGCGCTTCAGCAGGGACGAGCCGGAAAAGTCGCGGAACGCACGCTCGAGCACGGCGAGGGGATCGTCGGCGCGGAGTTCCGGTCCTTCCTTCCGCATCTGCGCGAGCGCGGCGCTCATCTCGGGTCGCTTCCTACTTCGAGCCCAGCGTCTTGATCGCGTCCGTGTAGGTGGACTCGCTCGCCCGGACCAGCGCCGCGGCGTTCTCGAAGGCGCGCTGGACCATGATCAGCCGGGTCATCTCCTTGACCGGGTTGACGTTGGAATCCTCGACGAATCCCTGGACGACACCGACGTCCCCGCGGTCGACGACGGGCTGCGGCGGCTGGTCGGGAACGATGCCGGAATTGCCGTAACGCGTGAAGTTCGGGCCCGGGTCGAACTGGAACAGTCCTATCGCGCCGAGCAGCTGGCCGCCCTGGCGCAGCGAGCCGTCGGCGCCGGCGGTCGGCGCGCCCTCGCGCGGGTTGAGCTGGATCGGCGCTCCGCCTGCGTCGAGCACCGCATGGCCCTCGAGCGTGACCAGATCGCCGGTCTCGCGCATGACGAAACGCCCGTCGCGTGTCATCACCGTGCCGGCCGGTGTCTGGATGGCGAACCACGCGTCGCCCTGGATGGCGAAATCGAACGGGTTGCCGGTCTCGCGGATCGGACCCGTGGCCTGCGACAGGAAGGTATCGCCGGGAGACACGTAGTCCATCGCCTTGTCGCCGATGCCGAAGACGAGGTCCTCGAACTTCACGTTCGTCGCGCGGAAGCCGACCGTATTGGCGTTGGCGACGTTGTCGGCAATCGTGTTCAGCCGGTTCTCCAGCGCGACCTGAGCCGACAGGGCGACCGACAGGCAGTTTTCCACGCCTAGCGCCCTCCCAGTTTCAGGCCCTGAAGGGTCATCATGACATCGGCCGAGATGCCGTACTCGACAGGCTGGCTGAACAGGGCGGCCATCGACGTTGTCGCCGACGTCGTGGGGTTCTGCAATTCCCACATCGACGTGAAGCGGGTGAGGAACTTGTCCAGCTTCTCCGCATCCTTGAAGTCTTCGAGATCGATGCGCTTCTCGATCATCGCCGCCTGCTTGTCGATGTCGGCGGAGGCGAAGGAATCAGGGAGGCCGAGCACTGTCCGCACCACCTTCGCATAGGCCGTGTTCGCGAGGATGTCGTAGGCATTGTTGATGTCGGCGGCATTGCGCGCGAAGTTGAGCGCAAGCCGGACGCCCTCGTTCTGGGCGCCCGCATCCTCCTCGAGGGTCTGGCGCAGATACTTGTCGACCGTTCCCTGCTGCGCCTTTGTGAACACGGTGGTCGATTCGCCGTAGCGGGCGAAGTTGAACGTCTCGACGAAGTCGGCATACCGCTTGTCGGTGAGCTTGTTGGCGAAGCTGTCGGCGTCGTCGATGCCGCCCTCGAGCGCCTTCACCATGAAGGCCTTGGCGTAGGTCATGTCCTCGAGCCCGTGCGCCTTCATGGCGTAGCGGAACAGGCGGGTATCGGAAACCAGATCGTCGATCGATTTGACCTTGGTGATGTTCTCCAGATAGTACTCGGTTTCCCGTTGCACCTGCGGCTGGTTCTTGACGCGCTCGATCGACTTGGTCAGGTCGGCGCTGATCATGCGATAGCTCGTGTAGGTATTGATCACGCGGACGCTCTCCCGGCTCTGTCCTGCCGCCGTCCTACCTCACCGCCCTTGCGCGAAGCTGATGGTCGCCACCCTTCGGGACGCCGGATTCAAGCCTCACACAAGGCACGGTTGGTACCCGTCCCCATCGCTGGCGAACTGCGCATAGGTGTCCCTTGGGAATCATCATCGGCCTCGTCATCACGCTCGGTTGCGTGCTCGGTGGCTTCATGGCCATGGGCGGCCACATCGAGGTGCTGATCCAGCCGTGGGAGGCGGTGATCATCTGCGGAGCCGCCCTCGGCATCTTCGTCGTCGCCAACCCGATGAAGACCGTGAAGGATGCCGGCAAGGGTCTCGTCGAGGCGCTGAAGTACTCCGTTCCGAAGGAGCAGGAGTATCTGGAAACGCTCGGCATTTTGCACGCCATCATGCGCGAGCTTCGCACCAAGTCGCGCAACGAGGTCGAGGCGCACATCGACAATCCCGAGGAATCGCCCCTCTTCCAGGCGTTTCCCACCGTCCTCAAGAACCACGACCTGACGCATTTCATCTGCGACTACTGCCGCATCATCATCATCGGCAACGCCCGCCCGCACGAAATCGAGGCGTTGATGGACGAGGAGATCCATACGATCCGCGCCGACCAGCTGAAGTCGTACCATGCGCTGGTGGCAATGGGCGACGGATTTCCGGCCCTTGGAATCTGCGCCGCGGTTCTCGGCGTCGTGAAGGCGATGGGCGCCCTGGACCAGTCGCCGGAGATCCTCGGCGGCCTCATCGGTGCGGCCCTGGTCGGCACGTTCCTCGGCATCTTCATGGCCTACGGCGTCGTCAGCCCTATCGCCTCGCAGGTCAAGACCGTGCGCGAGAAACGCAACCGTCTCTATGTGATCGTGAAACAGACCCTCCTCGCCTACATGAACGGCTCGCTGCCGCAGGTGGCGCTGGAATTCGGCCGCAAGACGATCTCCTCGCACGACCGTCCTTCGATCGACGCCGTGGAGCAGAGCACGCTGAACGCCGGCCATGCAGAGAGCAAGGCGGCCTGAGACGATGGCGAACGCGGTCAGTCCGGCGGATGCCAGGGCCTACATACTGGAACGGCTCGTCGGAGAGACGGGAGAACCCGACAAGGTCGTCGAGGCCGGCCGCAAGCTCGGAAAGCGCACGGTTGCGGAACTCGACGAGAGGCTGAACCGGCATTTCTCGTTTCCTCTCGAATTCGAGATGGGACGCATCGAGATCGCCCGGATGGCGCAGGCCCTGTCGCAGAGTGCCGAGAACCACGCCGTCACCGTCGCCGCCTCGCAGTCGTCGCCCGACGCGCTCCTACTCGACATGGACGGCGACTGCGTCTCGCTTCTCGTCGGCGCCTTCCTCGGCGCCGATCCGGACCTCCCGCTGGTGCCCATCGGCCGGCCGCTTTCCGAGATCGAGCTGGAGATGATGACGACCGTCTTCCAGGAGATCGCCGAGGCGGCGGACGGTCCCTCGGCCAGCCTGAAGCTGCGCTCGCCGGTACAGAAGGCCTTCACCGGCCCCGACATCGCCAAGCACATCCTGCGCGACGGACCGGCGATCCGGATCCCCATCGTGATCAGGTCTCCGAAGTCCTCCGGGCGTGTCGTCATGACCCTGCCGCAACGCGTGCTGCTGCAGTCGCTCGGTTCCGCGGACGGATCCGCACAGCACGGCAGCGAGTGGAGCGAGAGGCTGGGCGAAGAGGTACGCCGGTCGACGGTGACGCTCGACGCAGTGGTTCCGCTGCAGCCGATGTCGCTCGGCGCGCTTGCGAAGCTGCGGGTCGGCCAGATTCTCGAAATGCCGGAAACGGCCCGCTCGACGACCAGGCTCGCCTCTCGCAACAAGGCCCTCTTCGTTTGCGAATTCGGCAAGCTCGGTCAGAATTTTTCGGTAAGAATCAAGCACCCGGTCGACGAGAACAAGGACATGATGGACGGCCTGCTCGCACGATGAGGCTTCCTCGCCGGCGTCGAGCGGGATTGGAGAAGGACGATGAACGAGCCAATGCCAGCGATGGACCTCGAAGAGCACCAGGAGGAGCTCGACAAGGCGATCGACGAACTCCGCGGCGCTCTCAACGGACCCGGCGCGCCGTCGACGCCGTCCGCGCCCATGGCCGACTTCGGCGACGCTGCGCCCAATGTCGGCGTCATCATGGGCATTCTGGTCGATGTCCAGATCGTGCTCGGCAGCGCGGAAGTGCCGGTCGCCGAACTCATGTCGCTCCAGAAGGGCGCCACGATCCCCCTGAACCGGAGGATCGGGGAACCCGTGGACGTCATCGTCAACGGGCGGAAGATCGCGCGCGGCGAAATAACGGTCCTCGAATCCGATCCGTCCCGCTTCGGCGTGCGCGTCACCGAAATCGTCAGCGGACAATCGACGTGAAGTCTCCATCCGATCGGGAAGCGGGGCGGCGATGATCGACGGCATGGAACTGACCAGCGCGCAGAAGGCGGCGGCGATCCTCGTCGCCATCGGCAAGCCCGCAGCCGGGCGGCTTCTCAAGTTCTTCAAGCAGGAGGAACTGAAGACGCTGATCGAGGGTGCCCGCAAGCTCAAGACGATCCCGCAGAGCGAGCTGGAGAAGATCGTCGCCGAGTTCGAGGAGGAATTCGCCGAGGGCGCCGGCCTTCTCGATTCGGCCGACACGATGGATACGCTTCTCACGGAAACGCTTTCCACGGATCAGATGGACGCCATCCTCGGCCGAGAGCAAAGCTCCGCCGTGCTCGAGGAGACACCGCCGTGGCCGGCGATCGAGGCGGCGGAGCCGCAGGAGGTGGCCGCGCTGCTGTCGCGCGAGCATCCGCAGACCGTTGCCTATGTGGTGTCCAACCTGGCATCGTCGGCAAGTGCGAAGATCCTGTTGAATCTGCCGCGCGAATATCGCGGCGAAGTCGTCAAGCGGATGATGTCGCTCGGCACCGTCACGCCGACCGCTCAGCGCATGATCGAGAACCAGCTTCGGGCCATCTTCCTCAAGTCGAGTGCGAGCAAGGCGTCGAAGGGAGGGCAGGCCAAGGTCGTCGGGCTGCTCAACGAGCTGGACAAGGCCGAACTCGACCAGATCCTCGACGATCTGGCGGAAGCCGGCGCCAGCGATCTCGACGCCATCCGCGGCCAGTTGTTCTCCTTCGAGGACATTGTCCACCTCACGCAGAAGGCGCGCGTCGCGCTGTTCGACGGCCTCGATACGGATCTCGTCACGAATGCGCTGCGCGACTCGGATCCGGTCCTTGCCGAAGCGGTATTGTCGTCGATCGGCGCGAGAACGCGTCGAATGATCGAGTCCGAACTCGCCCAGGGCTCCGACCTGGTCTCGGCGGCCGACATATCGAAGGCGCGCAGGGAGATCGCCGCGCGGGCCATCCGCATGGCGGGCGAAGGCGCATTCGCGCTGCCCGGCGCCGCGCAGGCTGCGGCCTGAATTCGAAATCGGTTAGATGGCGGACGCTCCGGACAAGGACAGCAAGACAGAACCGGCGTCGGAGAAGAAGATCCGTGACACCGTGGAAAAGGGCCAGTTGCCCTTTTCCAAGGAAGCGCCGCTGTTCTTCTCCTTCGTCGCCATTCTGGTCTTCACCATTTTTTTCGCCTATGACCAGATCACCGGTTTCGGCGCCTTCCTTTCGGCCTTCCTCGAGCGGCCCGAGGAGTGGTCGCTCTCTTCCGACGTCGACGCGTCCTCGCTCTACGAAGCCGTATTCCTCGAGATCGGCAAGCTGCTGGTCGTCTTCGTCTCCTTGATGGTCGTCGCAGGCATCGGCGGGTCGATCATGCAGAACACGCCGCGCGCCGTGCTCGACAGGGTGCAGCCGAAACTGTCGCGCATCTCGCCGATGGGGGGATGGAAGCGACTGTTCGGTGCCCAGGGTATCGCCGAGTTCCTGAAGTCGGTGGGTAAGCTCCTGTTCACGATCGCGTTCCTGGTCGCCACCATGCGCGGCGTCCATACGACGCTCCTCGAAGGAATGCTCACCGAACCGGAGAGCTTCGGGCTGGTGATCCGCGACATCCTCATCCAGCTTCTCGTCACCATCACGCTGGTGATGGCGGCGATCGCCGGCGTCGACCTGCTCTGGCAGCGCTTCCATTGGCTTCGCGACCTGATGATGACCAAGCAGGAGGTCAAGGACGAACACAAGCAGGCCGAGGGCGATCCGATCGTGAAGGCGAGGATCCGGTCGATCGCGCGCGACCGCGCGCGAAAGCGCATGATGGCGGCGGTCCCGAAGGCGACGCTCATCATCGCCAACCCGACCCATTATTCGATCGCGCTGCGCTATGTCCGGGACCAGGATGCGGCTCCCGTCGTCGTCGCCAAGGGTCAGGACCTCGTCGCGCTGCGCATCCGCGAGATCGCGCAGGAGAACAACATCCCGATCTTCGAGAACGTCGAGCTGGCGCGTTCCATGTACAAGCAGGTGGCCGTGGACAGCATGATCCCCGCACAGTTCTACCAGGCGGTCGCGGAGCTGATCCGCATCGTCTACGCAAGGTCGGCACAAGCGCAGCGTAGCAAGGATCGCGCATGATCCGTCAGCCGCATACAGCCGTAAGAGAGATGATTGTCGCCAAGGCGATCGAGGAGGTCGCCAGCGAACTGCGCATGGTCGACATCGCCGACTACGTCGCCTACATCCGGCTCGAGCGTTTCGCCGCCATCGCCGACATCGTCGATTCCGCCTCCGAACTGTTCTTCATGCCCGGCACGCTGTGTTTCGGCCACGGCGGCTCGGCCAACGTCGACTGGTCGGGCAATCCCGAGATCCTGCTCGACATGCAGCTCAAGCCGCGCGGGGTCACCGTCTATTTCACGCTGAAGCTCGCCAATCTCACCGCTGCGGTCGACGTCAACTACGTCGCCTTCGAGAAATCATCCGACGACCCCGAGGAGAATTCGCGTTTCCTCGAGGCCGCCATCGCGGCCTCCCGGCTCAAGACGCGGCGACGCGAGGCTTCCCGGCCGCCGGCGGCCGCCTGACGGCGACCGGACTTCGGCGGGCGGGCGCGTCTTGAATCGCCACGCTCGACGGTTGCTAGGTAATGAGGCCGAGCCGAAACGCCTTCGCCACGGCGTGGGTGCGGCTGACGGCGTCCAGCTTCTGGGCGGCGCTGGTCAGGTACTGGGTGGCCGTGTGCGCCGACAGGCCGAGCATGGCCGCGATCTCCTCGCTGGTCTTGCCGTCGGCGGTCAGGCGAAGGCAGTCCAGCTCGCGGTTCGACATGGCCGGGACGTTGCCCGCGGGTGACTGCGCCTTTTCAAGCAGCGCGGAGAACAGGCCGATGCAGCGCTGGTGGAGCGCGACGACCTCCTCCCCCGAAAGCGGGGCCACGGTGCCGGTGAACACGGCAAGACCGAGCCGGCCGGCGCCGGCCGGCAGCGGAAAGGCAATGCCGGCGCCGTCGAGTCCGAGGAGGTTGTCGAAGTCGGCGAACGCCGGAGGCGCGGGATCGTGCCGCGCGCTCCTTCGCCACCAGAACGGGATCGTCGAGGTCTGCAGGCGCGCCGCGCCCGCCTCGATCGTCCTGTTCGAGAGCCGTCGGCTCAGGCGCGACATGCGCGGGTGTTCGCCGTCGACAAGCGGCTGCAGCCGGCAGCGCGACGGAGAACATCCGAGGAGGAATACCGCGAACTCCTCGCAGCCCGCCGCGCCGGCGATCTCGGAAAACCGCGCACGGAATTCGGCGAGCGCGCTCCTCGCCCGCTCCGCCTGCCCCGGTCTGGCCGACCGCTTCCTCACCCCTTTCGGCGTCGCGCCGCGGGCCATCACAGCATACCGTTGCGGATGGCGACGGCGATCGCCATGGTGCGGTTCGCCGCCGACAGTTTCTGCGTGGCATGCAGGATGTAGCGGTTGACGGTGTTCGCCGAGACGCCGAGGATCACGGCCACTTCCTCGGTCGTCTTGCCCTCCGACACCCAAGCGAGGCATTCGCGCTCGCGGGACGACAGGGGGTCGCTGAGGGCCGCGCATTCGCGTCCGGCGTTGAGCTTCGACCACAGGTAGCTGCCCAGCATCTGCGCCGCGGGCAGCCGGCCGAGGTCGATGCCGCCTTCGACGTCCGACGACAGGACCATGAGCCCTTCGGCGACGCCCGCGTGGATTCTCGCCGAGGTCAGTTCGCGCAACCCGAAAGACGCGAGCAGGCCGCTCGTGCCCACCTCCACGAGTTGATCGAGGGCGCCAACCGGCAGCCGTCGGTAGTCTCGCGGCGAACCGCCCACCGCGGCGATGCCCGGCGCCAGCGCGATGCGCGATATCGTCTGCAAGCCGAGGATCTCGACCGCGACATGGGGCCAGTCGCAGGCGACGATGCGCGTCGCTTCGATCGCATGGACCTTCGGCAGGTCGAGCAGGAGATACCGGGTGGCGCCAACATGGCGGGCGAGCAGGGCCATCGCAGCCGCCACGTCGCCCAGCGATCGCGCAGATGCAGCGGCGGTACGCAGGGCAGGGGGCAGGTTACCGTTCATGTCCGGGCGGCATTGCGGGGCACGGGAGGAATCGTTGAGCCAGTCTATGGTTCCTGGCGCTCAATTCCACCTGCGCCTGCCTGATCCTGCACAGCTTCCTTGCCGCCGCTCTGCAGCCAGGTCGCAAGGTCCGCGAAAGATAGGAGGCCTATGCCGGCAAGAAGGGTGAACAGGCTTGCCGCAGAGTCGCGGCGCGCGAAGCGGGGAAACGGGATGACCATTCTGGGAGCGCTCGCGATCGGCGCGACTGCACTCCGGACCGCGGTCGGCGGGCTCTGAGCCGGGACGGACCGAGGTGGCGGGCGCGGTGGAATTGAAGGGGATGGGGGGGGTGCTGGGACGGATGCCGACCACGGCGAAGCTGGTCCTGGCGATCGTCGCCGTCAACCTGGTCGGTCTCGGCGCCTCGCTAGAGCAGATTCGACTTATTCGGGGTCATATCCGGCGGCCTCGAAATAGTTCTGGCATTCCTCAGGGGTGAAGGCGGAGAGACAATCGGCGACGACCGACCAGAGTTCGTCGATGGTTCTGGCGGCGGCCTTCCTGA
>DUSC01000001.1 GCA_012842935.1 Hyphomicrobiales bacterium
CACGAACTGAGGGGTTTCGTCGGCCACGGCGCCAAGGTCATGATCGAAAAGGCCTTCGCCGCCCAGCGCCGGCCGCTCGCCCCCGTCGAGCACGACCGACTTTACGCGCTTTTCGTCGAGCATTACGAGGCCGGCATGCCGGGCCGTTCGCTGCCCTACCCGGGTGTCCCGGCGGCGCTGGACCGCTTCGAGGCGGCCGGATTCGTCATGGCGGTTTGCACCAACAAGTTCGAGGGCATGGCGGTACGCCTGCTCACCGCGCTCGGCATGGCGCACCGGTTCGCCGCCATCACGGGCCAGGACACGTTTGCCTTCCGCAAGCCCGATCCGCGTCACCTGCTCGAGACGATCGCGCGCGCCGGCGGCGACCGGGCGAACGCCGTCATGGTCGGCGATTCGCGCACCGACATCGACACCGCCAAGGCGGCCGGCATCCCCGTTGTCGCGGTCGACTTCGGCTATACCGAGCGGCACGTGCGCGAGTTCGCGCCGTCGCGCATCATTTCCCATTTCGACGAACTGACGCCGGACCTGGCGCGCTCGCTGATCGCCGCGGCGAACTGAGCGTCGGCGGCGACGCGGCCGGTCTCCGAACTATCTCCGCCGCCGAGCCCGTCGCGTTCCGGACATTGTGCGTTGACTTGCGCCGCGGCCATCCCTTATATCCGCGGCGCGTCAGGCCTTTTTCTTCGGCCGCGGCGGGCGATTAGCTCAGCGGGAGAGCACACCCTTCACACGGGTGGGGTCGTAGGTTCAATCCCTACATCGCCCACCATCCCGCTCCTAGCCTTCGGTCTCAGGTCGAAAAAGCGGCAGCGCGCCGCATCCAGACGCATCTACCGATACAACTTTCCCGCACCGCCGAACCTCAGCCGGCGCAGGCGCGTGGACAGCGTCTCGGGTGCTCGTCGCGCCATCTCGCTCTCATAGGCGACGGCAAAGCGGCCCGGCGGCGGCGCCTTGGCGATCGGCACGATCTCATCGGCGAACGGCGCCACGATCCTGCGCAGGCGCGTATGGAACCGCTCGAGCGCCGCCCCGTCGAGCGCCGGCTTGCGCGCGATGCAGACGCTGTCGCGCCATTGCCCGCCCTCGACCCTTTGCGCGAGATCATCTGTCTCGAAATAGCTCTCGACCAGCTCCATGCCCATCAGCGTCGCCAGGGCCGCCCAGGAATCCGGGTAGAAGCGCCAGCAGTCGACCGGATAGCGGTGCACGTGCCCCGCGCCCGGCGCCACGACGAACGCGAAGCCACCCGGCCGCAGCACACGCGCCATCTCCGCGAAAGTCGCCCAGAAATACGGATTGTGCTCGAATGTCTGGCCGGAGACGCACAGATCGAAACTCGCGTCGGAGAGCTCGTCCCAGACGAAAGGGTTGGACGGCACGATGTCGACGTTGGCTCCCGCCTCGATGTCGAGACCGACATAGTCGAATCGACCGGATGCGAAGAGGTCGCGGTAGGTGTCCTGCGCATGATAGGATTTCGAACCGACTTCGAGGACACGGAGCGGTGGACCGGAAAAGTCGAGTTCCGCTCCATAGGTTGCGAGAAATGCCTCGGCCTTCGCATAAGACGACGCGTGCATGTCGTGACCCGGATTCCACCTTCGCGGACGGTCTACACGATACCGGCGCCGCACGCGAGATCAGCAAGTGACGTCTCGCGAAAGACGGTGACTTCTCCTCCCCATTGGTTCATCTTCCGGCGATTGCGAAGGCCGGACCGTCCCTGATGCCTCAGCCCAAGAGCCATCTCTTCACGCCCTCGGGAAAACCGCGGGCGCGCCGCTTTGCCATTCCCTTCGACGGCATGCCGGGGGAAAACAACGCCATCACCGACGTGCCCGGCCTGTCGGTCGGCTATACGACGCTGATTGCCGGCGACGGGCCGCTCGTCGTCGGCAAGGGTCCCGTGCGCACCGGCGTCACCGCCATCCTGCCGCGGCCGCGCGCCGAACTTCCGGCGCCGGTCTTCGCCGGTATGTTCAGCCAGAACGGCAATGGCGAGATGACCGGCTGGCACGTCGTCGAGGAGATGGGCGCCTTCAACCTGCCGATCACGATCACCAACACGCATTCCTGCGGGATGAGCCGCGACGCCACCATCCGCTGGGTAGCGCGCCATTTCCCGCAAGCGCTGGAAAGCGCCTGGGGCCTGCCGGTCGCCGCCGAGACCTGGGACGGCTTTCTGAACGACATCAACGGGCAGCACCCGACGCCCGACGACGTCGAGCGCGCGCTTGACTCCGCGGCGTCCGGCCCGATCGACGAAGGCAGCGTCGGCGGCGGCACCGGCATGATCGCCTTCGGCTTCAAGGGCGGAAGCGGCACGGCCTCGCGCGTCGTTTCCTGCCTGGGCAGGAACTATGTCCTCGGCTGCTTCGTCCAGGCGAACTACGGCACGCGCCACAATTTCCTCGTCCGCGGCCTGCGCGCCGGGCGCGAACTCGCCGAGCCGGCGATCCGCGAAGGCACGAAGCGCGAGGAGAAGGGCTCGATCATCGCCGTCGTCGCCACCAACGCCCCGTTCCTGCCGCACCAGCTGAAGCGCCTGGCGCGGCGCGTGCCGCTCGGCATCGCCTGGACCGGCGGGATCGGCTACAATTCGTCGGGCGACATCTTCCTCGCTTTGTCGACGGCCAACGGCGACGCCGCGCGCGCCCCGTCCGGCACGCTCGCCGCGGCGACCTTCATCCCCGATCTCGACATCGACCCGTTCTTCGACGCCGTCGTGCAGTCGACCGAGGAGGCGATCCTCAACGCCATGGTGGCCAACGCCGACATGACAGGAAGGGACGGCAACTTCGTGCCCGCCCTGCCCCATGAATGGCTGGAGAAAAGATACGGCCTGTCGGCCGGCTGACGATGCGCCTTCGGGCGATCAGCCGGCCGGCAGGCGCACCGCGTCGGTCTTCTCGATCGCCTTGAGCACGCGCGCATCGCGGTCGTAGATGTCGGCGAAGTACTCCACCTTGCCGTGCTGGTCGGGCCACGCCGTGAAGTAGGAGACGTAGATCGGGATCTTGCGCAGCAGCTTCTCCGACGAATGCCCCTGCTTCAGCTTCTGCGCGACGTAGTCGACGGACCTGCCGAGCACGGCGGCCGCCATGCCGCGCGGGTTCTGCAGGCGGATGCAGCCGTGGCTGAACGCGCGAACGTCGCGCTCGAAAAGGCTCTTCGACGGCGTGTCGTGCATGTAGATCGCGTGCTTGTTGGGAAACAGGATCTTCAGTTCGCCCAGCGCGTTCGCCTCGCTCGGCGTCTGGCGCACGTTGAACGGCACCTGCGATCCGTAGGCGCCCCAGTCGATCGAAGAGGACGGGATGCGCCGCCCGGAAGCATCGGTAACCTCGTAGCCGGCGCGGTCGAGGTAGCCCGGATCGCCGCGCAGGCGCGGCAGCATCTCGTTGACGATGATCGACTGCGGTACGCCCCAGTACGGGTTGTAGTCGACCTGCTCGATCTCGTCGTAGAAGAAGCTCGTCTGGTTGGACGGCTTGCCGATGACGACGCGCATCGACAGCTTTACCTCCTCGCCCTCGATATAGCTCGCCGTGAAGGCCGGCTGGTTGACGAAGACGCGCGGACTGCCGAGGTCCGACGGCAGCCATCGCAGCTGCTCGAGCGCGATCAGCACCTTGTCGAGCCGGTCGGCCTTCGACGTTCCGGCGAGCGCGGCCACGGTGCGCGGACCGATCACGCCGTCCCCCTTCAGCCCGGCGCGCTCCTGCGCCGCCTTGACCGCCGGCACCAGCTCCTCGACATAGACTTCGCTCGACGCCAAGCGCGCCAGCGTCTCGCCGAATTCGCCGCCCATCTCGTCGTCCAGGTCGCGGGCGATGATCGAAAGCACCTTCGGCAGTTCGGGACTCGATTGTCCCGGCTTCAGCAGCAGCTTGGCGTCGACGACGACCTGGTTTTCCGCGCTGGCCCTGAGGGTCTCGAGTTCGACACGCAACGCCTGGAACTGCGGGTTCTGCGGATGGCGCGATTCGAGGTACGCGCGCACCTCCTGGGTGTGCGCCAGCGCCTTCAGCGCAGCGACGAGGTCGACGGGTTTGGCCGGAAAGTCGTGATAGCCGGAGAGCCGGTTCGGATCGATGCGGCCGCCCTGGGCGTCGCGGACATAGCGGAGCACCCTGGCCGAGAGCGCCATCTCGAAACGGATCAGCTCACGCGACCGTTCCGCCGTGTTGTCGAGCGAATAACCGCCCCGCGGGACCGTGACCGCGTACTCGGCCGCGTTCAGTCCGAAACTGTCGGCGTCGCCAAGCGTGCGCACGGCCTCGCGCGCCCGTCCGTTCGGATCGAGGCCGGAGACCCAGATGAAGTCGGGATTGGCCGTGTAATAGTCGACGAGCGCCGTGGCGACGTCCTTCTCGGTCCTGAGATCGAAATCGTCGAGGCCCGCCACGGCCTCGCGAAAGGCGCTGCCCGCCAGCATGGGCTCGAACGTTGCCGGCCGCGACAGCGCTCGGATGGCCGACAGGTCGGCGCGTACCAGCGGATCGACCTTGTAGTCGTAATATGACGGAGCGCTGATCTTCTGGACGGGCGCGGTCTTTTTCGGCACGGGAGGCGGTTCGGGGAACTCCTCGCGCTTCCTGATGCCGCCGCCGAACAGCATGTCGAAGAGGTTCTGCGCGTTCGCCTGAGGCGCGGTCGTCGCCGCAAAGACGACGATGGAGGCTGCAATGGTTGCCCGGCCGAAAGACTTCATCGGTCACCCGTCAGGCCGGATCGGAGATCCGGCTCCCCTAGTTCGATCCGGCACCCGGCCCGGACACGAATTCCGCCGGCACGCGATAGTGACGCGCGGCATGGCGGATATGTGGCGCGACCATATCCATTCACGCGCGTGTGGTTAAGATTTGGTGAGTATCGGCAATGGCTAACGATCGCGTGAGTTCGCGTTTTTGTCGTCGAGGGTGGCGAAAAAGCCGCAGGCCGGTCGGCGGACAGCGCCTCGCCGGCACCGGGAGCGTTCGAAACCCAGATTCAGTGCGCCAGCAGGGGTTCCGATATCCCGGCGACGAAGCGCACGGCTTCGCCGGCAACCAGGGGATCGGCGAGGATGCGCCGGTGACCCAGCGCCCTTGCCCAGCTCAGCCTGACATGGTCGCCCGCGGCCGCGAACGCCCTGGCGTTGTCCGGCGAGACCTCGCGGTCGTCGGGCGCATGGATGACCAGCGTCGGGATCGGCAGCCGCGCCAGTTGCTCGGCGCCGACGAAGGTTTCGAGCGGGTGGCCGGCGACGCGCTCGACCTGGGCGGCGATCGCCGTCTGCGAGCGCGGCCCGAGATTGAGAAAGCGTCCGAAATCCTCGAAGATCGCCGGCATCGAACTCGGTGCGGCGATCAGCACCAGCCGGTCGGTGGCCAGCGGCCGGATGCCTTTCACCGAGCCGACAGCGGCGTTCACGGCGACCGCTCCGCCGAAGGAATGGCCGATGACGGCGGAAAACGGGCCGAACCATTCGCCTGCGCTACGAACGGCATCGACCGCGAGCGCCATGTTGAGGCGCCGCCCGGCGGAGAGCCCGTGGCCGGGTAGATCCACCGCAATGACCCGGTAGCCGGCCGCGCAATAGGCCTCGATCAGCGTCTTCATGTGCTCGGTCCGCGACCGCCAGCCGTGGATGACGAGCACGGTGCCCATGCGCAGGGTCCCCGGCTCCGGGCGGAACTCGAACGCCATGACGGTTCCCGATCGCGCGGTCAGCCGGTGACGGCGCGCGCCGGCCATGAACCTCACGGCCTGGTCGATCGCCCGCTGCTCGCCCGGGCTCGGCGCGTTGGGGTTGGCTGTCCGGCAGAAGAGTTCGAACGCTATGCGGCCCGAAAGCCGCGGTGCGACGTGCTCGGCGACGCCGAAGGCGCCGCGGATGACCTTCACGGCAAACGGTGGCATAGTGCGAATCCGGCAAATGGTTCAAACATGAACATGTTAGTTCAATCATGAACAATAAACAAGACCTCCCGTGGGACAATCCGCGATTCCGCAACTGGATCGCCTTGGTTCGCGCCGAAAAGGCGGTGGTCCGCGAGCTGACCCGATCGCTGGCGTCGCTCGACCTGAAGATCGCGCAGCTTGACGTGCTGATGAATCTCTACCGTCACCCCGGCATGTCGCAGCACGACCTGGCGCGCCGGCTCCTGGTCGGCCGATCAAACATCACGATGCTGCTGCCGCAACTGGAGAAGCAGGGCGTGCTCCGGCGCGAGGGCGACAGCAGGGACAAGCGCGTGATGCGACTGTTCCTGACCGAGGACGGCGAAGACCTGCTCATGAAGGCGCTGAAGATCTATTCGGCCCTTATCGATAAGGTCATGGCGCAGTCGTCGCCGACGGAATGCGACATGCTCGGCAACCAGATGCGGCGCATCGAAGAGATGCTGAAGAGCGAGTAGATTATCAGGCCATCGCTCGCGCGGCTTTTCGCCCCGTCTTTCCTTCCAGGCCTGCCGGTCGGCCCTTGCCCTCGCCGGCGCGCGAACGGATCCAGCCCAGCACCGCTGCAGCGAGCCCGACCGCCAGAACCCACCACATCGGCCTGATCTGCAGAGCGAGATGCCAGTTGGCGGCAAACACGCGCGATACGGGGATTCCCGTCGCCAGCCCGTACCAGAGGAGTTCGGCCGCCGCCGTCGCCACCGCGCCGGCGACGGCGAGGCCGACAAGCACCGCCGGCGAGGAGAGCGGCAGGGAGAAGCGGTGCGCCAGGCGGTAGATCATGAGCAGGGCTGTCAGTCCGGCAACGATGGTCGCCTCGAAAACGTCGGCCTTGGTCTGCATGAAGAAATGCACCGCCGCCAGCGCAGCGATTCCGTAGACGATCCTGTGCAGCCGATTCCAGTTCTTTCCCAGCCGGCGGATCATCGCATCCGTCGATGTCGACCCCAGCACCACCAGGCCGAGAAGCGCGACAAAACCGATCGTGAGATACAGCCTGAGCGCGATCTCGCTGGCGACCTTGCCGAGCTCCCACTTCTGGTCGGCGACATAGAGGAGGAGGTGCAGCAGGGCGTAGGACAGCGCGGCGAGCCCGAGCATGCGGCGCACGTTGATCAGCTTGGGCCATTGGGCGATACGCCGCAGCGGGGTCACCGCGAGCGACATCGCGAGGAAGCGGATCGCCCAGTCGCCGGTCTCGTGGATCGCCTCGGTCAGCGGGCGCGGGCCGAGCGCGTCCTGCGCCCACCACCAGGCGAGCAGCAGGCCCGGAACCAGCGTGCCGGCGAATGTCGCCGCCTTCAGAGGCGCGAACCTGCCGGCACGATCCGTCCATGGCGTCATTGTCGTTTCCCTCCGTTGCCGGATATACGCGCGGCGCGCCGCCGAAGTTACAGCCGGGCGATCACTGTCAGGTGATGAAGCGCCGGCGAGGATCGGCTTCGCCGGCTCCTACCGCATCGTCTGGCGGGCACGGGACGGCCATTCCCTGTCGTAGGCCTCGCCGTTCACCCGGCGGCGGCGGGTCGCGGCCAGAATCCGGCCGGGAGTCGGCAGCAACGCCGGGTCGACGTGCTCCTCGGCATTCCCAAGCTCCAAGTGAACGACGGCGTCTTCGTCACCCCCGGGAAAGCCCCTTCTCTTCCAGTTCGTCGAGATAGGCCTGCCAGCGCGCCTCCTTGTCGTGGCCGAGTTGATGGAGATAGGTCCAGGTATAGATGCCGGTGTCGTGGAAATCGTCGAAGGTGATGCGCACCGCGTAGTTGCCGACCGGTTCGATCTTGAGAATGGCGACATCGCGCTTGCCGGGCACCGTGACGCGCTGCTCGGGCGAATGGCCCTGCACCTCGGCCGACGGCGACAGCACCCTGAGCATTTCCGCCGGCAGCTCGAACGGCCGGTGGTCGGGAAACGTCACGGTCAGCAGCCGGCGGTCCCTGGAGACGCGGAGTTCGGTCGGCGCGGTCATGCACACTCCCTTCGGTTGGCGGGCATGTGGTACGATGCTTCGCCTCGCCGCGGAAGATGGTGCTTGCCTGCCGGGGCGATCCATATATCGTAGCTGAAAAATGCCGCCAGCTCGATCGCGTGTCAGGAAGGAACGGCCGGCGACGGCGACGAGACGGCAGACAACGGGGAAACGCCGATGGGCAATCTCGACGGAAACATGATCGACCCGTTCGGCCGCGCGATCAGCTATCTGCGCGTTTCGGTCACCGACCGTTGCGACTTTCGCTGCACCTACTGCATGGCGGAGGACATGACGTTCCTGCCGAAGAAGGATCTGCTGTCGCTGGAAGAACTCGACCGCCTGTGCACCGTCTTCGTCGAGAAGGGCGTCAGGAAGCTGAGGCTGACCGGCGGCGAACCTCTGGTACGCAAGAACATCATGCACCTCGTGCGCCAGCTTTCGCGTCACCTCGCCTCCGGCGCGCTCGAAGAGCTCACGCTCACCACCAACGGATCGCAGCTGGCCAGGTATGCCGCGGAACTCGCCGATTGCGGCGTGCGTCGCATCAACGTCTCGCTCGACACGCTCGACGCCGATAAGTTCCGCGCCGTCACCCGCTGGGGCAGCCTCGACCGGGTTCTGGAAGGCATCGACGCCGCGGAGCGCGCCGGACTGCGGATAAAGATCAATGCCGTCGCGCTGAAGGGTTTCAACGATGCCGAACTGCCGGAACTCATGCGCTGGGCGCATGGCCGCGGCATGGATCTCACCGTCATCGAGACCATGCCGATGGGCGAGATCGACGCCGACCGCACCGACCAGTACCTGCCGCTGTCGCAGCTGCGTGCCGACCTCGAGCGGCAGTTCACGCTGACCGACATCCCCTTCCGCACCGGCGGCCCGGCGCGCTACGTCACCGTCGCCGAGACCGGCGGTCGCCTCGGCTTCATCACCCCGATGACGCACAATTTCTGCGAGAGCTGCAACCGCGTGCGCCTGACCTGCACCGGCACGCTCTACATGTGCCTCGGCCAGGACGACGCCGCGGACCTGCGCGCGCCGCTGCGCGCCTCGGAGGGCAACGAGCTCCTGTCGCGCGCGATCGACGAAGCGATCGGCCGCAAGCCGAAGGGGCACGACTTCGTCATCGACCGCCGCACCCGCAAGCCTGCCGTCGCCCGCCACATGAGCGTCACCGGCGGCTGAGCGTGCGCCGCCTCGCCCGCATCTTCGCCGGGCCCGCGCTCGCCGGCGCCCTGTTCTTCGGCGCCCTCTCGGTCGCCTTTGCCGAGCCGGTCCGCTACGCCAATCCGCGCTACGGCACGACGGTCACCTTCCCCGGCGAGGTGTTTTCGCTGCCGCAGCCGCCGTCCGAGAATGGCGACGGGATGAGCTGGGCGGCCCCTGACGGCGGCTTCCTCGCCGTCTGGGGCATGTACAACGCGCTCGGCCAGACCCCGGAAGAGTACGCCGACCGGGAGAACGAGAACCAGGGCCCCGGCTATCAAGTCACCTACCGGCGCGTCGCCAAGGATTGGGTTGTTCTCTCCGGCTACGACGGCGGCGAGGTCTTCTACAAGCGCTTCGAATTCGGTGCCGAGGACGTCGTCCATGCGCTGCTGATCAGATACCCGAAGGCGCGCAAGGCCGCCTACGACCGGCTCGTCGGTCCCATCGCCGAGAGTTTCGACGGCCCCTGACCTCGCCCTCCGAATCGCGCCGGAGGCGGATTTACCGCCGCATGAGGTTCGACTAGCATCCCTCCCCGCGCGCGTCTGCGCTGATCTCGGGGGGAACCTTTCATGAAGAAGTTCATCGCGTCCGCGCTGTTCTGCGCGTTCTACGCCACACACGCCGCCGCGCAGTCCATCGGCGGCAGCTACGATGTTGCCGGCACCAACTTCGACGGCTCGCCCTATACCGGCACCGCCGAGATCACTCTGACCAGCGAGACCACCTGCGTCATCGAGTGGACGACCGGGTCGACCACGTCGCAGGGCATCTGCATGCGCAACGACAACGCGTTCGCCGCCGGCTACGTGCTCGGCGACGAGATCGGCCTCGTCGTCTACAAGGTCCTGCCCGACGGCTCGCTGCACGGCCTGTGGACGCTGGCCGGCCAGGAAGGCAACGGCACCGAGGTCCTGACCCCGCGGTAGGGATCCCGCCGCAGCGACCGCGACGACGGCACTGGGCCATGCGTCTGGCCCAGTGGATGAGGCATTGCGGATTCGCCGGCCGGTGCTACATGCAACCGGCAGTATCAACCGCCCCGGTGAGCCCTTGTCCCTCTCCCCAAACATGCGCGGCGCACTCTTCATGGCGGTTTCCATGGCCGGCTTCACCGTCAACGACGCCATCACCAAGACAGCCTCCGAGGCGATGAACATGGGCCAGGTCATGTTCGTCCGCGGCGTTTTCGCCACGCTGCTGATCGGCGCCCTCGCCTGGTACAAGGGGGCGCTTTCGTTCCCCCGGGACGCGCTGCAGAAGCACGTCGTCCTCCGTGTCGTCGGCGAGGTCGGCGCGACCGTGGGCTTTCTCGTCGCCCTTGCGCACTTGCCGCTCGCCAACGTCTCCGCCGTCCTCCAGGCGCTGCCGCTCGCCGTCACCATGGGCGCAGCACTCGTCTTCGACGAACCGGTCGGATGGCGGCGCTGGCTGGCGATCTCCGTCGGTTTCCTCGGCGTCCTCGTCATCGTCCAGCCGGGCTTCGAGGGCTTCAACGTCTACGCGATCTCCGCGCTTGTCTGCGTGGCCTTCTGCACGGTCCGCGATCTCGCCACCAAGCGCATCCCCGAGGAAGTCCCGACGATGCTCGTCTCCACCGCGACCGCCGCGGCGGTGGCGGTCATGGGACTGGCGCTGATCCCGCCGATGGGCGGATGGTCACCGCTGCGCCTCGCCGAGACCAGTCTACTCGCCGGCGCGGCCCTGCTGCTTGTCGTCGGATACCAGTTCATCATCCTGGCGATGCGGATCGGCGACATCTCCTTCATCGCCCCGTTCCGCTACACCGCGCTCCTGTGGGCGATCGCCCTCGGCTTCATCGTCTTCGGCGACCTGCCCGACACGGCGATGGTCGTCGGCGCCTCGCTGGTCGTCGGTTCGGGGCTCTATGCGCTCTACCGGGAGCGCGTCGTCGGCAGGCTGAGGCCGGCCGCAGAGAGCACCGGTCCGGCCATGGCGCCGGACGGCATGTGACCGAGACCCGCGACCGGACATGGCGACGACGTATCTCCATCGTGGCTCGCCGCCCCACATCACCACGCTGGTTCTGGCGACATCGCTGGGATCGTTGACCATGAACGTCTTCCTGCCGTCCCTTCCCGGCATGGCACGTTATTTCCAGACCGACTATGCCCTGGTCCAGCTGGCGGTTTCCCTCTACCTTGCCGCCACGGCGACGTTGCAGCTCTTCATCGGCCCGGCGTCGGACCGTTTCGGGCGGCGTCCGGTCATGCTGCTTTCCTTCACCGTCTTCCTGTTCGGCACCGCGGCCGCCATCTTCGCGCCGACCATCGAGGTGCTGCTCGGCTGCCGGCTGTTGCAGGCGTTCTCAGCGGCGGGAATGGTCCTGTCGCGCGCGATCGTGCGCGATACCGTCGAGGCCAGCGAGGCGGCAAGCCGGATCGGCTACATCACCATGGGAATGGCTCTGGTGCCGATGGTCGGCCCGATGATCGGCGGCTTCCTCGACGAGATCTACGGCTGGAAGGCCGCCTTCGTGCTCACTCTGGCCTTCGGCGTGGTGACGATGGCGATCGTGTACTTCGACCTCGGCGAAACGAACCTGAGGCGGTCTTCGGGTCTGGCCGCGCAGTTCGCAACCTATCCCGTGCTGCTTCGTTCGCCTCGCTTCTGGGGCTATTCCCTCACCGCGGCCTTCACATCGGGCGCGTTCTTCGCCTTCATCGGCGGGGGCCCCCTGGTCGCCACCGAAATGCTCGGCCTCGCTCCGTCGGGTTACGGCATCTACTTCGGCATCATCTCCGCCGGATACATCGTCGGCAACTTCCTGTCGGGCCGTTTCTCCGGACGGATCGGCATCAATAGGATGACGCTGGCCGGCGGTCTTGTTTCCTCCGGCGGCATCCTCCTCGCGCTGATCCTGTTCCTCGCCGGTTTCGATCATCCCCTCTCGCTCTTCGGGCCGGCCGTCTTCCTCGGCATCGGCAACGGCGTCACGCTGCCCAACGCCAATGCCGGCATCGTCAGCGTCCGTCCCGACATCGCCGGTTCGGCCTCGGGTCTCGGCGGCGCGCTCCAGATCGGCGGCGGCGCCCTGCTCTCGGTCGCCGCCGCAGCGCTCCTCGGTCCCGACACCGGCCCTTATCCGCTGCTGTTCGTCATGCTCTTCTCATCGAGCGCGGCGGTCGTCGCGACTCTTGTCGTCATGCGGCTTGGAGAACAGGGAGACGGCCGATGACGACCGTTGCCGGCTTTGCCGGGCTGGTGCTCGCGGGCGGACGCTCGACCCGCATGGGCGGCGACGACAAGGCGCTGCTCCGCCTGGGCGGTCGCCGCATGATCGACCGCGTCGCCGCCCGCCTCGCCCCCCAGGTCTGTCGGCTGGCGATCAGTGCCAACGGCGATCCGGCGCGATTCGGCCTGCCCGGCGTCGCGGTCCTCCCGGACACGCTGCCCGGCTGGCTCGGCCCGCTCGCCGGCGTGCTCGCCGGGCTGGAATGGGCCGGCGACCTGCCCGGCGTGACGGGTCTCGTCACGGTCGCGACAGACACGCCGTTCCTGCCTGTGGACCTCGTCGACCGCCTCGCCGCGGCCCGCTCCAATCCGGAGCGGCCAGTGGTCGCCGCGTCCGGCGGCAGGATCCACCCCGTCGACGCCCTCTGGCCGGTGGCCGCCGCGGCCGACCTTCGCCGCTTCCTCGAGGCGGGCGAAACCTACAAGGCGATGCGTTTCATCGACGATATCGGCTATTCTGCGGTTACCTTCGATCGGGTCGACCTGCCCGGCGGCAGTGTCGATCCGTTCTTCAACGTCAACACGCGGGAGGATCTGGCGACCGCCGTCCGCCTGCTGGGGGAGACCGCGCCGTGAAGCAGAGGGTGTTCGGCGTCGCCGGCTGGAAGAATTCCGGCAAGACCACGATGACGGAGCGACTCGTGGCCGAGTTCACCCGGCGCGGCCGGACGGTCGCCACCGTCAAGCACGCCCACCACGACGCGGACGTCGACCACGAGGGCACCGACAGCTTCCGCCACCGCCGGGCCGGGGCGCGCGAGGTGGCGCTGGTCACGGGCCGCCGCTGGGCGCTGATGCACGAACTGCGCGGCGAGCCGGAACCGTCGCTGGCGGACATTCTCGTCCGCCTATCGCCCTGTGATCTCGTTCTGGTCGAAGGCTTCAAGCGCGAGGCTCACGCCAAGCTGGAACTGCGCCGCAAGGGCGCGAAGGAGGAGGCGCCGCTGGCTCCGGGTGATCCGAGCATCGTGGCCATCGCCGCCGACATCCCAGTCGCCGAGGCCGGCGTCCCGGTATTCCATCTCGACGACATCGGCGCCATCGCCGACTTCATCGAGCAGGCGACGGGCCTCGCTCCGCCTCACGAGCCGCCCGCTGCGTGATCGGCGAGGCCCGTTCCGGCCGGGCAACGGATACGCACTTTCCCGAAGGCCTCCCGCGATTGCCCGAATCGCCCGCGCGGTTGCCCGCATCCAAGGATTGCGGTTGCTTTTTCAGCGAAAACAGTGGGAATATCAAACCTACTGGACATCGGGCCGTGGCGCTGCGCGCCCGGAGAGATCGGTATGAGCCGGCGTCCACAACAGAGAGGAACAACATGCGTATCTCCAAGAGTCTCGCACTTGCCGTATCGGCTGCCGCGTTCACCATGTCCGTCGGCGCGGGCCAGGCTCAGGAAATGACCCTGAAGATCGGCACGGAAGGCGCCTACCCGCCCTTCAACAATCTCACCTCCGACGGCAAGCTCGTCGGCTTCGACATCGACATCGCCAACGCGCTCTGCGAAGAGATGAAGGCCAAGTGCGAATTCGTCACCCAGGACTGGGACGGCATCATTCCCGCCCTACAGGCCGGCAAGTTCGACGCCATCATCGCCTCCATGTCGATCACCGCCGAGCGCAAGGAGAAGGTCGACTTCACCGACAAGTACTACAATACCCCGCCGGCGATCGCCGCCCCCAAGGACACCGACATCAAGGGCGTCACCAAGGAGGATCTCGCCGGCAAGACGATCGGCGTCCAGGGTTCGACGACCCACTTCAACTACGCCGAGAAGACCTACACCGACAGCGAGGTGAAGGCCTATCCGACTGCGCAGGAATACCAGCTCGATCTCGCCAATGGTCGCCTCGACGCGGTCAATGACGACATTTCCGTGCTGGAGGAGTGGCTGGCCTCGCCCGAAGGCGCCTGCTGCAAGATCGTCGGCACCATCACGCCGGATCCCGAAATCCATGGTCCGGGGGCCGGCATCGCCGTGCGCAAGGGCGAGACCGCACTGGTCGAGAAGTTCAACGCCGCCATAAAGGCCATCCGCGCCAACGGAAAATACAAGGAAATCAACGACAAGTATTTCACCTTTGACGTCTATGGCGGCTGACGCCGCGATGGCGTGACACCTTTCGTCACGAACGGCGGGAAG
>DUSC01000117.1 GCA_012842935.1 Hyphomicrobiales bacterium
CTCCCAGGGCGTTGCCCGAGCCTATCGCCACCTTGGCGGCGCCCTCGGCCGGGTCGCCGCCGCAGACCTTCTCGAGATCGTGCCCGGTCAGGTGCGGCAGGGAAAGCGCCAGGGCCTCGAAACTGTTGAGGAGGCAGAGCTTCTCGGCGCCGGTCGCGGCGAGAACGCCGTCGTGGGTGAACGCCCAGCCGCCGTCGGTCATGGCGAAGCGGTCGCCGGCCAGCGGGCTCGCCACGGCGATCCCCGCCATCGCGGGTCGCTGCGGCACCGACTTCAGGTAGGCGCGGATGGCATCCTCGAGCGAGGCAAAGAGGTCGCGCCGGAACGAGGCGTAATGCGTGACCGTCAACTCGTCGACGTCGCTGATGGCGAAGCGGGCGTGATTGCCGCCGATATCGCCGACGAGTGCAATGCGGGAATAGCTGCTCATCGATAACCCGTCCCGATCCATGATCCGCGGCCGCAGGCAGACGGCGCCGCATCGTCAGTAATGCCTTTTTCTTCCCGCACCGCCAGAGGTCATTGATCTGCATCAGTCCGCCGGTTGCCGCGCACTTGACGCCGATCAACGATTCCCGCCCCGCGCGTGCCATGCTGGCGGCCGTTCAAGTCAGGAGCAGGACATGGCGAACGGTTCGGCGAGAGAGGCGGGAAATCGACCCGCGGGCAGCGCATTCCGGCCCGTATTGTGGTTCGAGGAAGTCAGGCGCACCGACACCGGCCGCGTCGGCGGAAAGAATTCCTCGCTCGGCGAAATGGTGCAGACTCTGGGGCCGAAGGGCATCCGCATCCCGCCCGGTTTCGCCACCACGGCCGAGGCCTACTGGGACTACGTCCAGGCAAACGACCTGAGGGCCAGGATCACGGAGCAGCTCGGACTCATGGCGGCGGGCAAGGCGAGCCTTGCCGAGACCGGCCAGGCCGTGCGCGCGATGATCCTGCGCGGCGAGTTCCCGGAGGCGACCGCCGCCGCGATCACGGGCGCCTACCGCCGGCTCTGCGAACGCGCCGGCAAGGCGGAAGCCGACGTCGCCGTGCGCTCGAGCGCGACGGCGGAAGACCTGCCGGACGCCAGCTTCGCAGGCCAGCAGGAGACATACCTCAACGTCCGCGGCGAGAAGGCGCTGCTCGAGGCCTGCCGGCGCTGCTATGCCTCGCTGTTCACCGACCGGGCGATCAGCTACCGCGTCGCCAAGGGCTTCGACCACATGAGCGTGGCGCTGTCGATCGGCGTGCAGCAGATGGTGCGCTCGGATCTCGGCGGATCGGGCGTGATGTTCTCGATCGACACGGAAACCGGCTTCAAGGACGTCGTCGTCATCGACGCGGCCTGGGGGCTCGGCGAGAACGTGGTGCAGGGCGCGGTCGACCCCGACGAGTACCAGGTGTTCAAGCCGCTGCTCGGCGATGACGCCTTCGTCCCGATCATCGAGAAGAAGCGCGGCGAGAAGGCGATCAAGATGGTCTACGCCGCCGGCGACCGGCCGACCCGGAACGTGCCGACGTCCAAGGCAGAACGCGCCGCCTTCGTCCTTTCCGACGGCGAGATCCTGACGCTGGCGCGCTGGGCGGCGGCGATCGATGCGCATTACGGCTGCCCGATGGACATGGAATGGGCCAGGGACGGCGAGAGCGGCGACATCTTCATCGTCCAGGCGCGGCCCGAGACGGTGCAGTCGCGCCGCGACGCGGCGACGTTCAGGTCCTACTCCATCTCCAACAAGGGCCGGCAGCTCGTGGCGGGGCTCGCCATCGGCGACGCCGTGGTGACCGGGCGGATTTGCCTGATCGAGAACGCCCGCGACATCGACAAGTTCGTCGACGGCTCGATCCTCGTCACCGGGACGACGGATCCGGACTGGGTGCCGATCATGAAGCGCGCCGTGGCGATCGTCACGGACCATGGCGGGCGAACCTCGCACGCGGCGATCGTGTCGCGCGAGCTCGGCCTGCCGGCGATCGTCGGCACCGGCAACGCCACCCATCTCCTTCATTCCGAGCAGGAGGTGACGATCTCCTGTGCGGAGGGCGACCAGGGCTTCGTCTACGAGGGGACCGCGACCGTCGAGACGGAGGTGGTCGACCTCTCCGGCCTGCCGCCGACGCGGACCGAGATCATGCTCAACCTCGCGAATCCGGCGGCTGCGCTGCGCTGGTGGCGCATCCCCGCCGACGGCGTCGGCCTGGCCAGGATGGAGTTCGTCGTCTCCAACCACATCCGCGTCCACCCGATGGCGCTGGTCAACTACGACCGGCTGAAGGACGAGGAGGCCAAAAGCCAGATCGCCGCGCTGACGGCCGGCTACGCCGACAAGGCCGAATACTTCGTCGACCGCCTGTCGCGCGGCCTTTCGCGCATCGCCGCGGCGCTGTGGCCGAAGCCCGTGATCGTACGCATGAGCGACTTCAAGACCAACGAGTATGCCGGCCTCGTCGGCGGCGCCGAGTTCGAGCCCAGGGAAGAGAACCCGATGATCGGCTTCCGCGGCGCCTCGCGCTACTATTCGCCCGCCTACCGCGACGGCTTCGCGCTGGAATGCCGGGCGATCGAGCGGCTGCGCAACGAGATGGGCTTCCGCAACGTGGTGGTGATGATCCCGTTCTGCCGCTCGACGAAGGAAGCCGACCGCGTGCTCGAGGTGATGGCGCAGAACGGGCTGGTGCGCGGCGAGAACGGGCTGCAGGTCTTCGTCATGTGCGAGATCCCGTCGAACGTGGTACTGGCGGCGGAATTCGCCAAGCGCTTCGACGGTTTCTCCATCGGCTCGAACGACCTGACCCAGCTGACGCTCGGCGTGGACCGCGATTCGGGCGAACTCGCCGAGCTGTTCGACGAGCAGGACCCGGCGGTCAAATGGATGATCTCCAACGTGATCGGCGAGGCGCGCAAGGCGGGCGCCAAGATCGGCCTGTGCGGCCAGGCGCCCAGCGACCATCCCGAGTTCGCCGCCTTCCTCGTCGAGTGCGGCATCAACTCGATCTCGGTCAGCCCGGACAGCTTCGTCGCGGTGAAACGCATCGTTGCCCGAGCGGAGGCGGCGAAGGGGGCATAGCGCGCCGGGCCGATCCGTAGCGCGAGGGGAGGCGGATTGTGACCTTGTCACCGTCGCGGGGCGGCAGAGCGTGATAGACGGGCGCCGAATCTCATTGGACGGAAAGTTATCCATGCCGGCAACCCAGACCGCTCCCGCCGCGTCCGCGCCCGAGGAGGCCAGCCTGCGGCACCTGCCCGTCGGCATATTCGGCGCCAGCATGGGCGTCTTCGGCTTCGCGCTGGCGCTGCGTGCCGCCGGCCTCGCCCATTCTTCCGCGGCCGTCCAGTGGGCAGGCATCGCCTTCTTCCTGCTGCTCGCCGTCACCTACGCCGCGAAGGCGATCCGCCATCCGGCCGACGCGAAGGCCGAGTGGAACCACCCCGTGCGCATGGCCTTCTTCCCGGCGATCAGCATCTCGGTCCTGCTCATGGCGACGCTGCTGGTGGAACACCGGCCCGGCGTCGCCGCCGTCCTCTGGACGGTCGGCGCGGCCGCCCACGGCGCGCTCACCGTGCTGGTCGTTACCGCGTGGATCGGCCACCGGCCGTTCCAGCCGATGCATCTTTCCCCGGCCTGGTTCATCCCCGCCGTCGGCAACGTCATCGTGCCGCTGGCGGGCGTGCGGCTCGGCTATCCCGAAGTCTCCTGGTACTTCCTGTCCGTCGGTCTGGTCTTCTGGGTCGTGCTGCTGACGATCGTCTTCAACCGGCTGATCTTCCACGATCCGATGCCGGGCCGGCTGAGGCCGACGCTGGTCATCCTCGTCGCCCCGCCGGCGGTGGCCTTCCTCGCCTGGCTTCAGCTCCACGGCGGCGCCGTCGACGACTTCGCCCGCATCCTGCTCAACGTCGGCTACGTTTTCGCGCTGATCGTGGCGCTGCAGGCGCCGGCGATCCTGCGCCTGCCGTTCTCGCTGTCGTTCTGGGCGCTGTCCTTCCCGCTGGCGGCGATCGCGACGGCGAGCTTCCGCTTCGCCGGCCTGACCGGCTCGACGTTCCACCTGTGGGCGGGCTACGCGCTGCTCGCCGCGCTCACGCTCGCCATCCTCGGTCTCGCCGTCAAGACCGTGCAGGCGACGCTGGCCGGCCACGTCTTCCGCCCGGAATAGACGCCCGGCCGGCTTCTACGCGTCCTTCCGCCAGACGACCCGGTTCACGTAGCCGGTGTAGCTGTGGATGATGCGGACGATCTTCTCCGAGACGTTGGGCACCGCGTAGTCGGCGACCGGGAGCGACGCGCGCGCCGCGCCGCGCGGCCGGGCAGCGAGGATGGCGAGACCCTGGCGGACGCGGTCGACGTCGAGGCCGACCATCATCACGGCCGCCTCCTCCATGCCTTCGGGGCGTTCGTGCGCCTCGCGCAGGTTGAGCGCCGGGAAGTCGAGGATCGAGGATTCCTCGGTGATCGTGCCGCTGTCGGAAAGGACCGCGCGCGCGGAGAGCTGCAGGCGGACATAGTCGAGGAAGCCGAGCGGCTTCATCAGGCGCACCTGCGGGTGGAACGCCGTTGCGGTGGCCTCGATGCGCTTCATGGTGCGCGGATGGGTCGAGACGACGACGGGGAGGCCGTGGTCCGCGGCGACCGCGTCGAGGATCGCGACAACCTTGCGGAAGGTTTCGGCCGAGTCGACGTTCTCCTCGCGGTGGACGCTGGCGACGAAGTAACCGTTGTCCTCCAGCCCCAGGCGGGAGACAGCATCGGACGCGTCGATGCGCGCCCGGTAGTGGGTCAGCACCTCGAACATCGGGCTGCCGGTGCGGATGATGCGGTCCGGCGGCAGGCCCTCGCGCAGCAGGTAGTCGCGGGCGATCGCGCTGTAGGGGAGGTTCACGTCGGCGACATGGTCGACGATGCGCCGGTTGATCTCCTCCGGAACGCGCTCGTCGAAGCATCGGTTGCCCGCCTCCATGTGGAAGATCGGGATCTTCCGCCGCTTGGCCGGGATCACCGCCAGGCAGGAATTGGTGTCGCCGAGCACCAGCATCGCCTCGGGCCGCACCTCTTCCAGCACCTTGTCGACGGCGACGATCACCCGGCCGATCGTTTCGGCCGCCGTGCCGCCCGCCGCGTCGAGGAAACGGTCGGGCCGGCGCAGATCGAGATCGTCGAAGAAGACCTGGTTCAGCTCGTAGTCGTAGTTCTGGCCGGTGTGCACCAGGACGTGGTCGCAATGCTCGTCGAGGCGGGCGATCACCCGCGACAGCCGGATGATCTCCGGCCGCGTGCCGATGACGGTCATCACCTTGAGCTTCTTCATGGCACGACCTGCGCGGGGACGGTGTCGGGACGCGCCGGGTCGAAGTCCTCGTTCGCCCACACGACGCAGACGAGATCGCCCTCGCCGACATTGGTGACGTCGTGAGCCCAGCCGGGAGGGATTTCCAGGACCTGCCCCTCGCCGGCCTTCGCCGTCGTTGCGAAGGTCTCGCCGGTATCGACATTGCGCAGGCGGAAGCGCGCCGTGCCGCTGACGACGACGAAGCGTTCCGTCTTCGTATGGTGGAAATGCCCGCCGCGCGTGACGCCGGGCCGGGCGGTGAAACAGGAAACCTGGCCGAAGTCCCCGGTCTTCAGCATCTCGACGAAATCCCCTCGCGCATCGCTCCTGACCGGCACGTTGTAGGCGAAGGCGGCGGGTTCGAGATAGCTGAGAAAGGTCGCGTGCAGCGCCCTCGCGAGGCCCGACCCGGCGCGCGGCACGAACGGAGTGCGGCGGCACGCGGCGAAGCCGGCGACGAGAGCCACCACCTCGCCGAGCGTGACTTCGTGGACGGAACCGATCTCGACGAAGCCCGACGGTCGGTCGGCATCGATCAGGTCGACGAGCGCCTCGACGACGTCATCGATGTAGACGAGACGCAGCGGCACCGCGGCGTCGCCCTCGGGCGGCGGCAGGCCGCGCGCGGCGTTGCGGCAGATGGTGGCGACGACGGAATTGTAGTCCGGCCGCGCCCCCTTGCCGAAGACGTTGGCAAGGCGAAGGATGTGGAACCGCGCGCCGGTCTCCTGGCCGTAGCCGGCGACGATTTCCTCCGCAAGCCGTTTGCTCGTGCCATAGGGATTGTCGAGCGCGGCCTGGACGGAGGACGAGAAGACGATCACCGGCGGCCGCTCGCATCGCGCGGCGAGGTCGCAGACGGCGCGGGTGAAGCCGACATTGTCCTCGGCGAACCCGGAAACGTCGGCCGGCCTGCTGGCGCCGGCCAGGTGGAAGACGACATCGGCACGGGCCATCTTCCGCGCCAGCGCGGCAGCGTCGTCAGCCCGGGTGACCGGCAGGACGTCGATCCCTTCGACCTCCGCCAGGCGCGCGCGGAGATTGCGCGCGATGAACCCGTCCGCGCCGGTGACGACGACGCGGCGGCGCTCAGTCCGCGAAGGCAACCTTCTCGCCCCCGGCAAGACGCCGCATGACGTCGAGCCTCATGAGGAAATCCTTCATTCCGGCCACGTCCAGCCGGCTCGTGTTGTGGGAATTGTAGTCCATGCTCCGGCTGATCCTGCGCTCGCCGCGCTCGACGAACTTCGTGTAGTTGAGATCGCGCGTATCCGGGGGAACGCGATAATATTCGCCGAGGTCCTCGGCGGCCGCCATCTCCTCGCGGCTGAGCAGGACCTCGAAGAGCTTCTCGCCGTGACGCGTCCCGATCTCGCGCACCGGATGGTCCGGCTTCCCGAGGAGTTCGCGAACCGCATCGGCCAGTGTCCCGATGGTGGCCGCCGGCGCCTTCTGCACGAAGATGTCGCCGTTCGAGCCATGGGCGAAAGCGTACATCACCAAGCCGACCGCGCTCTCAAGCGTCATCATGAAGCGCGTCATCGCCGGATCGGTGACGGTGATCGGCTCGCCGTCGAGGACCTGGCGGACGAAAAGCGGGATGACCGAGCCGCGCGAGGCCATGACGTTGCCGTAACGCGTCCCGCAGAGCACGGTACCGGTCTGCTCGAGATTCCGCGATTTCGCGACCATCACCTTTTCCATCATGGCCTTTGAAATGCCCATCGCGTTGATCGGGTAGACCGCCTTGTCGGTCGACAGGCAGACGACCCGTTTCGCGCCGGCGCCGATGGCGGCGTCGAGGACGTTCTCCGTGCCGTGGACGTTGGTCAGCACCGCCTCCATCGGATGGAACTCGCAGGACGGCACCTGTTTCAGCGCGGCGGCGTGGAAGACGAAGTCGACGCCACGCATGGCCGCGTCGAGCGAATTCCTGTTGCGCACGTCGCCGATGTAGAACTTCAGTCGCGGCTCCCGGTAGCGGCGGCGCATCTCGTCCTGTTTCTTTTCATCGCGGCTGAAGATGCGGATCTCGCGCACGCCCTCCGCGAGAAGCCGGCACAGGACGGCGTTGCCGAACGAGCCGGTACCGCCGGTGATGAGAACGACCTTGTCACGGAACATGGGACATAACGGCGGCAGACTGCTTGAACCCGAAGAATTCGCATGCGTACCGGTCACTGAACCGCGCCGGGAGCGCGGTTCAGTGACCGCGTCGCCACCCTAGCCGCTGTCGGGGCTGCCGCTCAACACCCGCGGCCCCGGCGTGCCGGCAGCGGACGGCACCGCCGCGGCGCCGACGAGCTTCAGGAAGCGTTCGCGAAACACGTCGTGGCTCAACTCCATGGCGAAGGCGGTCTCTGCGGCGACCGCGGCCGCGGCGTAGCGGCCGGGCGACGAGACGAGATCGGTCAGGCGCTCGAGGATGTCCGACGCTTCGAGAGACGTGCAGGCGACGCCCATCGGGTGCTTCCTGAGGAAACGCACGACGGAGGAATGCGACGGTCCGTGGAAGAAGATCGGCAGCCCGGCGGCCGCCATCGGCGTGATCTTGCTCGGAAAGCTCAACCTCACGGTGTCGCTGTACTGCCCGTCGAACCAGTAGGCCACGTAGGCGAGGTCGGCGCGGTCGAGCGTACTCACCAACTCGTCCTGGCCGATCCAGCCGATGTGCTCGATGGGCATCGAAGGATCGGATCCCGGCGGCAGTTCGCGGGTCATGCAGATCAGCGAGACCCTTCGCCCGCCGATCGTCCAGTCCGCCGCGGCGAGCGCGGCAACGAAAGCGGAGATGGCGTCCGTCGCATAGAGGGCGCCGAGCAGCGCGATGGTCAGCCTGCCGTCGCCGAGCCGCCGGTGCCGGCCCGTCCGCTGCACCTCACGCGACAGGCCGTGGGGGAGCACCAACGGCTCCTGGCCATAGCGCTCGAGATACTCTTCGGCCATGTTGTCGCTGCTGGTCGCGCAGCGATGGGCGATCCGCATCGCGGCCGCCAAATCCTCTTCAATGACCCGGTGCAGCGCTGCCGGCACCTGATAGGTCTTGAATCGGATCTCGAGCGGGTCGAGTACCATCATGGAAATACGGATCGGCGAGAGCGCCCTGATCTCGCGGGCGATCCTGAAGGTCAGCGGGTTCGCCGCGACGACGATGACCTCCGATCCGTGGCGCCGCGCGAAGTTCAGGGCCTCGGCCGCGATGACCTTGCTTTCATGGTCCAGGGCCCAATCCCACGCGGCCTTCCACGACAGATAGCGGTCGCTGCCTTCGGGGGCGGCATACATGGTTCTGGGGACGGGATCGAAGGCGAGGCCGATCGGCAAACCGGGCATGTCGGCAGGCAGCTTGAAACGCCCCATCCTGGTGACGCAAAAGAAGGCGAGCCGGTCGCGCGGGTAGAGGTCGATCACCGACTGGAAGTACCGCCCGCCCGATCCATCCTCTCCGGGCACGACGGCGGACAGGATCATGACGCGCGGCAGCTCGCCCGCGACGGCAAAACCGGACGGCTCCTGGAGCCGCGCGTTGTCGCGGATCGCCTCGAGACGCGCGTCGCCGGGCATGACGGCCAGGGCACGCGTGGCTCGATCGATGATCGCGGCGTAGTCGTGCCGCCGGCCGGCGACCTCCACCAAGCCGACCAATGCCGCCTGGTTATCGGGCTCGACGGCCAGTATTTCCGCGAGACACTTCTCCGCCGCCGCCCAATCGCGCGTTTCGCAGTGGATCGCGTAGGCCGCCAGGAGGCAACGGACCAGTGCCTTTCCGGTGAGCCCGCTCTTTGCCTCCTCAAGCAGGGCAAGCGCACGGCCGAGCTCGCCCGTGACATTAAGATGCTTCGCCAGCGAAACGCTGTGAGCAGCGTTCAGCGGTTCATACTTCGCTGCCTCCTCGAAATATCCGACCGCCTGCTCGTGTTGCCTTGTCGCGCCGGCCACCCGGGCAAGAGCGAGGCAGACCTGGTGTCGACGCCAGTTCCGCCGGTAGAGTTCATCGAGGGCGGCTTTCGCCTCGTCATATCGGCGCGCGGCGACATGCGCCTCGTACTCGCTCCAGAGCGAACTTTCCTCGGCGTCCGGATCGACTGCAGTCTCTCCGCCAGCCTCTCCGGCCACCGCAGAGCCGAAGCCCGCCGCAGCCGGCGCGCCGATCGACAGGCCATCCGACACTTCCGGCGCCCCGCCCAAGTTCACGGATGTCATCGAACGCACGCTCCCGGCCCGAACCGCCCTCGCATGGGTCTCACGCGGAGAATGCCATGATCGCCCTTGCCGCGCCTCGCGCCAGTCGGGCACACTGTCCGCCGCAGGGTAGTAGACCTCGCTGCGTCCGAAGACAAGGACCGCCCCGGCATGTCCGATCGCGGAGACGGAGACGGCGTCTTCGAACACGTCCGCGACCAGCCCCGGCCGCCGGACTTACTCTCCCGGTCGTTGCGTTCGGTCGTCCTCCGCGCCGCGAATGACCGAATCGGCGGCGGAGTTCGCGTTCGGCGATGCTCGGGCCGGTTCAAAGACCGTTTGCGGCCCGTGTTCGAAGGTCCTTCCGCCGACGCCGGGTTCGGCACTGCGTCGCCCGGCGCGTGAAATGAACGACTGCCCGACCGGATCGACCGGATCGACCGGATCGGCCGACCGGCGACCCGGCCGAGGCCACCCTTCGTTCCCCGCAAGGCCTATTCCGGATTGTCGACCACGGCACGGCGGCGCGTGTGCAGCACGCCGGCCTCGTCGCGCTCCACCGCCAGATAGGTTTCGAACCGCAGGACGTCCCCTTGGCCTTCGACGCCGGAACCCGGCGAAGGGGCGTTTCCGGTGGCCGAAGGCACCTCGCCGATCGCGGCCGCATGCCAGTCGAGGCGGCGCGCCTCGAACGGCTCGTAAGTCCTCAACCCCTCTTTCGTCTTCCTGAACGGCTCGCCGGCCCGGTGCAGCGCGAACGCCGGGCCGATCGCGGCGTTCTGGCAGGCGACGACACCCCACGACGTGGCGACGGTCGTCGGCTGCCGCGACCAGAACTGCTCGATCTGCCCGTTCATGATCGGGGCGAAGTGCGGGTGCGATCTGGGAACGTCGGCGATCCTCAGCATCGGTCCGACCGCCTCGGCCGCCCGGAACCGGTTCAGCAGCTCGCCATATACTTCGAGCGTGTCGGGACGGGCGATCGACAGGTCGGTATCGCAATCGCCGACCACGTAGCGCTGCGGCTCGGCCCAGTCGGCGAAGAAACGCGCGACCGCCTCCCGCACGGCGTCCGTCTCGCCATCCGTGTCGGCCCCGCGCCCGTTGCCGACGGTGGCGCCGTCCCCCTCCTGCCCCGGGGGACCGACGGGCGCTCCGGTTGCCTCGCTGCCGCCGTCGACGACGACGACCTGCGTCGGCGTCGCCAGGCGGCGGATCGAACCGACTGCGCGCCGGAGCGTCTCTCCCCGGCCCGCGGACACCAGGAAGACGGGGACCGGCTGCGTCCGGCAGACGGCTGCGGGGATGATCCGCCTTGCGCGCGGTTCGCGGAACTCCTCCATCCGGGCCGCGGGGAAGGCGTCGGCCAGCGCCGCCTCGTCGATCGTGCTGTCGTGGAGGCTCGCCCGGGCGGCGAGGTCCTCGACCTCCATGCCTTCGGTCAGCGCGACCGCACCCGCCTGCGGGCGCCGCATGGTCGAGAACCAGTCCTCGTACTTGAAGGTTCCGCCGGCGATTTCGTCGCCCGCCGTGACCCAGAGATTGGGAATGCCCAGCGCCTCGGCGAAGACGAGGCCGTGCAGCGACGAACTGACGACCGCCGCGCATTCCGCCATCTCGTGCAGGAAACGCAGGGGATCCCGATGCACGTCCAGGACACGGACGCCGCGCCGGTAGCCGAGCGTCCTGAAGGCGGGGTGCTGCGCGTCGGTGTAGTGGGGGACGATGCCCAGCCGATGGGTCGGCCGGGCCGACCTGCGCACGCCGAGGAGTTTCGGCGCGAGAAAGCCCGGATCGCCGAGGGGAACGTCCGGCACGGCGACGCCGGCGCCGCGCAGCGCCGCGAACGACCGCTTGCCGCGAAGCGCATGGATGCGGTCGGCGACCACCCGCCCGACGCCGAGGTCCGGATGCATGACGCCGGTCCCCCAGACATGGCTCGCCGGGGTCGCCGAATGCATCATGCTGCCGATGGCGAGAAGATGCCCGCCGGCGCCGCGCGAGTGAACCGTCGGCACCCCGCTCAGCGCGGTCACCAGCGGCGGATTGACGAGATCGCCGACATTGGGAATGCGAACGAAATAGGTCAGCCGCAGGGGCCGCGCCGTAATCCGGATGGCATTCTGGGCTTCGCTCATCGCGTGGCTGCTCGTCGCTGCTGGCCTTCCGATGCCCGGGAACCCTTGGCGCCTGCCGCCGCAGGGAGGGCGCGTCCGATCTTTACGGACGGCAAGGGAACCCGGTCAAGCGTCGTGCTCGGGCCCGGTCCTTCCGGCGGCTGCCTTCCGGGCCTCCCCCCACATCAGGGCGGCGACTCTTTCCGATCCCGGACAGAGGGAAGCCCATGTCAATGCCAGCCAGCAAGGACGACGTCGTCGTCGCCGGCCGCTTCAAGTCGCGCTCCGCGAATGTCGCGCCGCTCGCCGCGCAGCCGAGGCGGTTCGATCTGCGGACCCCGCGATCAAGGTCGCCCAGACCGTACTGCCTCCGATCCTCTTGATCGCACTTCTCCTCGGCCTCTGGCAGATCGCCTTCTCCGATCCCGGCTCGTCCCTCCCGCCGCCGTCGGAAGTCTGGGCGCAAAGCAGAGACCTGATCGTCAGCCCGTTCTTCGAAAATGGCGACCAGGACATCGGCCTCGGCTGGCGCGTCCTGGTGTCGCTCGAGAGGGTCGCCTACGGCTTCGGGCTCGCCGCGATCGTCGGCGTCCTCGTCGGCGCGCTGATCGGCCAGTCGGTCTGGGCGATGCGCGGCCTCGACCCGATCTTCCAGGTGCTGCGCACCGTGCCGCCGCTCGCCTGGCTGCCGCTGTCGCTCGCCGCCTTCCTGGATTCCCGCCCCTCGGCGATCTTCGTGATCTTCATCACCTCGATCTGGCCGGTGATCATCAACACGGCGGTGGGCATCCGTAACATCCCGCAGGACTACCGCAACGTGGCGCTGGTGCTGCGGCTCAACCACGTCGAGTTCTTCTACAGGATCATGGTGCCGGCCGCCGCACCCTACATTTTCTCCGGCCTCAAGATCGGCGTCGGCCTTTCCTGGCTTGCCATCGTCGCCGCCGAAATGCTCACCGGCGGCGTCGGGATCGGCTTCTTCATCTGGGACGCGTGGAACTCGTCGCGCCTCACCGACATCATCGTCGCGCTCGTCTACATCGGCCTGGTCGGCTTCATGCTCGACAAGCTGGTTTCCTTCCTCGGCGCGCTCGTCACCCGCGGCACGGCCTCGAACTGAGAAGGAAAGGACCCATGAGCGCCTATCTCAAGCTCGACCATATCGGCAAGACCTTTGCCCGCGGCTCCGCCTCGACCGAGGTACTGCGCAACATCCGCCTGACCATCGACAAGGGCGAATTCGTCGCGATCATCGGCCATTCCGGCTGCGGCAAGTCCACGCTGCTCAACCTCGTCGCGGGTCTGATCCAGGTCTCGCGGGGTGCGGTGCTTCTGGAAAACCGGGAGGTCAACTCGCCGGGACCGGACCGGGCCGTCGTCTTCCAGAACCATTCGCTGCTGCCGTGGCTCACCGTCTACGAGAACGTCAATCTTGCCGTGTAGAAGGTCTTCGCCGGAAGGAAGAGCCGGGCCGAGCGCCACGACTGGATCATGGAGAACCTGACGCTGGTGCAGATGGCGCACGCCGCCGACAAGCGCCCGGCCGAAATTTCCGGCGGCATGAAACAGCGCGTCGGCATCGCCCGCGCTCTGGCGATGGAGCCGAAGATTCTCCTGCTCGACGAACCCTTCGGCGCGCTCGACGCCCTGACCAGGGCGCATCTCCAGGACCAGATGATGGAGATCCACGCGCGACTGGGCAACACGATCATCATGATCACGCACGACGTCGACGAGGCCGTGCTGTTGTCCGACCGCATCGTGATGATGACCAACGGTCCCGCCGCCACCATCGGCGAGGTTCTCGACGTGCCGCTCGAGCGTCCGCGCAACCGCCTCGCGCTCGCGTCGGACCGGACCTACCTCAAATGCCGGGAGACGGTTCTGAAGTTCCTCTACGAGCGCCACCGCTTCGTGGAAGCCGCGGAGTGAGCCCGATGACCGAAAGACTCGTCATCGTCGGCAACGGCATGGCTCCCGGGCGCATGCTCGAGCACCTGTTCGAGGAGGCGCCCGGCCGCTACGAGGTCACCATCTTCAACGCCGAGCCGCGCGTCAACTACGACCGCATCATGCTTTCGCCGGTCCTGTCGGGCGAGAAGAGCTACGAAGACATCATCATCCACGGCGACGGCTGGTACATCCGGAACGGCGTGACGCTCCACAAGGGCCACAGGATCGTCGCCATCGACCCGCGCCGCACCGCCACCGCCGACGAATGCGACCTTCACCTCGCGATCGACCCCGGCACCGATGTCCTGCTCTTCAACGGGGTCCTGGCGCACCTTGCCCGGGCGAACGCGATCGACCGGAGCTATGTCGCTTCGGCAACCTCCGGCTTCGCCGACGCGCTGTCTGCCGCGATGGCCGACGCGCCCTCTCCGGCGGCCGTCGCGGCCGGCTGCGGTCTCGCCGAGGCCGAGGTGGAGCGTTTCTTCCGGCTCTTCGCCGGGACCGAGCGCACCGTCACAGCCTACAGCCAGGGCGTCAACCAGTCGTCGCACGGCACCGACAAGGTCAACGCCATCATCAACTGCCATCTGGCCACCGGGCGGATCGGCCGGCCCGGCATGGGGCCGTTCTCTGTCACCGGGCAACCCAACGCCATGGGCGTGCGCGAGGTCGGCGGTCTCGCCAACCAGCTCGGCGCGCATATGGGATTCGACGCGCCGGCCGACATCGAGCGGGTGGCGCGGTTCTGGGATGCGCCGAAGGTTGCCCGGCGCCCGGGACTGAAGGCTTTCGACATGTTCCGCGCGGTCGGCGACGGCCGCATCAAAGCCCTGTGGATCATCGGCACCAACCCGGCGGTGTCGATGCCCGACGCGACGCGGGTGCGCGCCGCGCTCAGGACCTGCGACTTCATCGTCGTTTCGGACGTGACACGGACCGATACCACCCGCCATGCCAACGTGCTTCTGCCGGCCGCCGCCTGGGGCGAAAAGTCCGGCACGGTCACCAATTCGGAACGGCGACTTTCGCGCCAGAGGCCGTTCCTGCCGCTCCCCGGATCGGCGCGGCCCGACTGGGACATCGTCTGCGGCGTCGCGCGCCGCATGGGCTTCGGCGGGGCCTTCGCCTTCGACAGCCCCGCGGCGATCTTCCGCGAGCACGCGGCGCTCTCGGCCTTCGAGAACGGCGGCGCCCGCC
>DUSC01000118.1 GCA_012842935.1 Hyphomicrobiales bacterium
CCGTCGGCTGGTAGTGGAGCGCGATGCCCCCCGTCTCGCCGCGCTCGAGGCGGCCGATGAGGACCGGATCGGAAACCTCGAACTCGTCGAAGCCGAGCCGCAACATGTGCGGCAACTGGTCGACGAGCACCTGACCCACGGCGCGGACAGCACCGCGGAAGCCGTAGCGGCTGCGCAGGAGTTCCGCCTTCGAGAACGAGCGGCCGTCGCTGAAGACGGGAAAGGCGAGCGCCACCAGCGAAACGTCCGGCAGCAGCTCGACGATCGCTTCAACCGGCTCGCCGGGCTGGACAAGCACGCCGAGCCGGTCCTTCGCCAGACGCCGTTCCGCCGGATCGAGGCTCGCGGCCACGGCGAGCGGCAGGATGACACGGCCGTTGCCGGCAAGCGCCGCGGCGTCGTCGGCGCGGCGCCAGTCGTCGCTGCGGAAGCCGGCGGGCGTCCACAACCGTAGCGGCGGCGAGGCATTGGGTTCGAGCATGGATACGTTCCGTTACGACAACGTCATCCTAGAGAGACGACGCGGTCAAGGAATGATCGAGATCCGACAGATGTATGCCGCACTCGGTCTTCGCCTGGCCGGCCCAGCGGCCGGAGCGCGCGTCCTCGCCAGGCTTCACCGGCTGCGTGCACGGGAAGCAGCCGATCGACAGGTAGCCGTAGGCCACCAGCGGGTTCTCGCGCAGCTGGTGGGCGCGCATGTAGGCGGCGAGGTCGGCGGCGGTCCAGCGGGCGAGCGGGTTGATGCGGATGCGCGGTCCGGTCGCCTCGAAAACGGGGAGTGCCGTACGTGTCGACGCCTGGAATCGCTTGCGCCCGGTGAACCACGCCGAGAGCGGCTCGACGGCGCGCGCCATCGGTTCGACCTTGCGGATGTTGCAGCAGGCGTCGGCATTGCTGCGGTGCAGGTCTCCGGAAGGATCGCCCATGACCAGCGCCGAGGGAAGCGGCTCGTAGACCTTGACGTTGCGCAGGCCGAAATCGGCGGCGAGTGCGTCGCGGTATCGCAGCGTCTCCTCGAAATGCTTGCCGGTATCGAGAAAGATGACGGGAAGCGCCGGATCTATCCGCGCCAGCATGTGCAGCAGCACGGCCGAATCCGCCCCGAACGACGAGACGGCGGCCAGCTCCTCGTGGCCGAAGCGGCCGATCGAGAACGTGATGACGTCCTGCGGCTCCAGCCCGCCGTAACGCGATTCCAGCGCTGCGGCCTCGGCCGCTACCGCCTCTTCTTCGTGGAACGGGCGAAGCCCGGCCTCAAGCTGCCCTGACTTCGCCAGCATAGAGCGCCTCCTTGAAGGGCTGGGGTCCGAGGCGCCGGTAGGTATCGATGAACCGTTCCGACGGTGCGCTGCGCAGTGCGAGATAGGTCTCGACGATGGTCTCGATGGCGTCGGTGATCTCGTCGGGGCCGAAGCCGCGGCCGATGATCTCGCCGATCGAGGTGTTCTCGTCCCCGGAGCCGCCGAGCGTGATCTGGTAGAGCTCGGCGCCCTTCTTCTCGACGCCGAGGATGCCGATGTGGCCGACATGGTGATGGCCGCAGGCGTTGATGCAGCCGGAGATCTTCAGCTTAAGCTCACCGATGTCGCGCTGCCGGTCGAGCGCGGCAAAGCGGCGGGAAATCTCCTGCGCGACGGGAATGGAGCGCGCGTTGGCGAGCGCGCAGTAGTCGAGGCCCGGGCAGGCGATGATGTCGGTGATCAGGTTGGAATTCGCCGTGGCGAGGCCGATGCGCACCAACTCGTCGTAGACCGCCTTCAGGTCGGCGCGGGCGACGTGCGGCAGGATCAGGTTCTGTTCGTGGCTGACGCGGATCTCGTCGAAGGCGTAGCGCTCCGCGAGGTCGGCGACGGCGTCCATCTGCTCGTCGGTGGCGTCGCCGGGCGCCTCGCCGATGCCCTTCAGCGAGATCGTCACGGCGGCGTAGTCCGGGTGGCGATGGGTCACGACGTTCTGCTGGAGCCATTCCGAGAAGCTGCGCGAATCGAGCCGGGCGAGTTTGACCGCCTCGTCACCCTCCGGGCGCGGCACCAGCGGCGGCGGCGCGAAATAGGCCTCGATGGCGCGGATGTCGGCGTCCGGAAGGGTGAGCTGGCCGTCCTTCAGCGCCGCCCATTCGGCCTCGACCTGGCGCGCGAACTCGTCGGCGCCGGTCTCGTGGACGAGGATCTTGATGCGCGCCTTGTACTTGTTGTCGCGTCGCCCGTGTAGATTGTACACGCGCATGATCGCGGTCGTGTACGAGAGCAGGTGCTCCTCGGGGAGGAAGTCGCGGATTTTCCTGGCGATGATCGGCGTACGGCCCTGGCCACCGCCGACATAGACTGCAAAGCCGAGGCGGCCATCGGCGTCCTTCTTCAGATGCAGGCCGATGTCGTGGACCTGGATCGCGGCGCGGTCGCGGACGGCCCCAGTGACGGCGATCTTGAATTTGCGCGGCAAGTAGGAGAATTCGGGATGAACCGACGACCACTGCCGGAGAATCTCGGCATAGGGTCTGGGGTCGGCGACCTCGTCGGCCGCAGCGCCGGCGAAATGGTCGGCGGTGACGTTGCGGATGCAGTTGCCCGAGGTCTGGATGGCGTGCATCTCGACGCTGGCGAGGTCCGCCAGGATCGCCGGAATGTCGGAGAGCGCCGGCCAGTTGAACTGGATGTTCTGCCGGGTGGTGAAATGGCCGTAGCCCTTGTCGTAGGTGCGCGCGATGTGCGCCAGCATGCGCATCTGGCGCGAACTCAGCGTGCCGTAGGGGATGGCGACGCGCAGCATGTAGGCATGGAGCTGGAGATAGACGCCGTTCATCAGCCGGAGCGGACGGAACTGATCCTCGGTGATCCGGCCGGAGAGCCGGCGATCCACCTGGTCGGCGAACTCGGCGACGCGGGCGTGGACGAAATCCCGGTCGAATTCATCGTAACGATACATGGGCGTGTCCCTCGGCAGGTCGCCGTCGCCTAGGCGGCCGCAGACGCGGCATGCGACCGCGCCTGCTTGCCCAGGTCGTTCCTGTTGGTCGGTCCGGCAGCGCGGATGCGTTCGCGCAGCCTGGTCGGCACGATGACGCCGTCGGCCAGGACGACGTCGATCACGGCGACGTCGAGCACCTGGTTGGCGGCGTAAGCGGCGGCGCCGATCGCCTCGAGCCGGGCCTCGCCGTCCTTGTCGGCGACGACTTCGGCCCCTTGTATCGTCTCCTGCCAGCCATCGGCGGCATACCAGACGGCTTCGCCGTCGATCAGCCGGTTCGCGGTGAGCACTTTCATGCGCCAACTCCTTCCGGGCTGCGGGCCGCGACCGGCATCGGCCCCACGCCGGCCGCCAGCGGCGCGGAGCGGCGGAAGTCGGCGCCGGCCACGGCATCGCCGATGATGCTCATCACCGGTCCGCGCAAGTCGTCGCGCCCGGCGAGCGACGGCAGGTCGGCGAGCGTCCCGTGCAGCAGCCGGCGGTGGGGCAGCGAGGCGTTCTCGACGACGGCCACCGCGGTATCCGGCGACAGGCCGGCTTCCACCAGGCGTCCGGCGACGTCGGCGGCGACCGAGCGCCCCATATAGACTGCGACGGTCGCACCGGAAATGGCGAGCCGCGCCCAGTCGGGCAGGGCCTCGCCCCTGAGGTCGTGGCCGGTGGTGAAGACCAGCGACGACGAGACGCCGCGCAGCGTCAGCGGCAGCTCGAAGTCGGCGGCGGCGGCGAGCGCGGCGGTGACCCCCGGCACGATCTCAAAGGAGATGCCGGCGTCGCGGAGCGCCTGCATCTCCTCGCCGGCGCGGCCGAACACCAGCGGGTCGCCCGACTTCAGCCGCACGACCTGGCGCCCATCGCGGGCCAGCGACACGAGCAGTTCGTTGATCTCCGACTGGGTCTTCGAATGGCAGCCCTTGCGCTTGCCGACGGCGATGCGCTCGGCGTCCCGGCGGCCGAGCGCCACCACCGCTTCGGGTACCAGCGCGTCGTGGACGATGACGTCGGCCTGGAGCAGGAGGCGCTGGGCGCGCAGCGTGATAAGGTCCTCGGCGCCCGGTCCCGCGCCGACGAGCGCGACATGGCCCGCGACCGCCTGGCGCCTGGCCAGGAGTTCGGCTGCGGCGGCGCGCGCCTCGTCGGCATGACCGACCTCCATGGCGCGGGCCGGTGCCCCGGCGAAGAAGTCCGCCCAGAAGACGCGCCGGGCCGCCCCTTTCGGCAGCAGTCGCTCGACGCTTTCGCGGATCGTCGCGGCGAGCGACGCCAGCGGACCGAGCGCCGGCGACAGCATCTGGTCGATGCGGGCGCGGATCATCTGGGCAAGAACCGGGCCGGCGCCCTCCGTACCGACGGCGACGACCACCGGCGCCCGGTTGACCAGGGCCGGCGTGAAGAAATCGCAGCAGTCGGGCCGGTCGACGGCGTTGACCGGAACGCCGAGCCTGCGGGCGTCGTCGGCGATGCGGCGGTCGAACGCCTCGTCGCCGCTGGCGGCGAAAGCGAGCGCCGCACCTTCGATGAGCGACGGCTCGTAGGCGACACGCAGGATCTCGACGCCGGCCTCGATCGCCCAGGCCGCGAGCCCGGGAGACGGCTGCGCGGCGACGATCCTCAAGGCCGCGCTCGTCTGCGCCATCAGGCGCGCCTTGGCCAGCGCCTCGTCGCCCTCGCCGACGACGACGACGACACGGCCGGCGACCCGCATGAACACGGGGAAGGCATTGATGGGCTGCGGCGAACGGGCCATGGCCAGAGCTTTCCAAAATGAGCTAGAGTTCTAGCGGTGGGCGGTTCGCGCATGAAGAAATGGCGTCGCGTCGTCGGCCAGGGCAGGCAAACGCTTTTGCGGCGATCGGTCGGGTGCGGCAAAATTCCACCCGCCGTCCGACGCGGAGGTCAGACATGTCGGCGGAACGGCCGCCCGTGCGCGTGCATTCCGCGAAGGCAGGACGCCGGGTCGCCAGGTCGCGGCCGACAGACAGGAGAATGGAGTACGTCATGACGGGTCTATTGAAGCAGGGAACCTGGGTGCTGGTGGCCGACGGCGAAAAGGCGCTGTTCCTGAGGAATTCCGGCGACCTCGCCAATCCGAATCTCGAAGTGATCCGGGAGTTGCAGGAGGAGAACCCGCCGACCCGCGAGCAGGGAACGGACCGGCCGGGCCGCACCAACGCCTCGACCGCAAACCGCATCAGCGCCGTCGATGACACCGACTGGCACCGCATCGCCAAGGAACGCTTCGCCGACGAACTCGCCGAGAAGCTCTACGCCATGGCGCACAGGGGCGACTTCGACCGCCTCGTGCTGATCGCGCCGCCTCTGGTGCTCGGCGAAATGCGCAAGAAGCTGCACAAGGAGGTCGCCGACCGCGTCGTCGGCGAATTCGCCAAGACGCTGACCAAGATGCCCGTCAACGAGATCGAGGCGATGCTGAAGGAGGCATGAGACGGCGACGGCGCCCCCGGGTTGGCGCTCAGCCGGCGAGGAACGTGCGCAGCAGTCCGATCTGCGCCTCGTTGGCCAGCGTCGGCGCGTGGCCGCAGCCGTCGATGGTGACAAGGCGCGGCTTCGGCCCGCGTCGCGTCATCTCCACCGCGGTCGCGGCGGCGAGCACGTCGGAGGCCATGCCGCGGAGCAGCAGAGTCGGCGCCGTGACGGCGTCGTACTTGTCCCAGACGTCGAGATCAGCCTTGTGGTGGGTGAACTGCGAGGCGATCTGCGGATCGTAATGCACTGTCACGCGGCCGTCGTCGGTGCGGCGCACGGAGGTGTCGGTCATGCGCCGCCAGAAGGCCTCGGTGTTGTCGCCGAAGGGCGCGTAATTCTTTCTCAGCCAGGCTTCCAGTTCGGCGACCGAATCGAAGACCGGGGGACTGCCGACATAGGCGGCGATGCGCCCGGCGCCGGCTGCCGGGATGTCCGGCCCGATGTCGTTGACGACGAGGCGGGCGATGCGGTCCTTCATGCGGTCGGCGGCGAGCGTGATGCCGATCAGCCCGCCCATGGACGTACCCACCCAGCGGGTCTCGCCGATGCCGTAATGATCGAGGAGCGCTTCCGCGATGTCGCCGAAGGAGCGGTAGGAGTAGTCGATTTCCGGACGCCTCGCCCAGGCCGACAGGCCACGGCCCAGCGTGTCGGGGCAGATGACGAAATAGGTGTCGGAAAGCGCCGAAGCCGCCTCGTCGAAGTCGCGGCCGGTGCGGGCGAGCCCGTGCCACATGACCAGCGCCGGGCGGCCGGGCTCCCCCCATTCGGTGACGTGGATCTCGAAGCCGGCCGCCATAACGTAGTTTGAGCGGGGAGAGGTCATTTTCGGGTTCCTTTCCCCATCAGCGTCCCGGCGATGCCCGCCGGGAAGAAGTAGACAAGCAGGATGAACAGTAGGCCGAGCCAGAGGAGCCAGCGGTCGGGATTGAGCAGATCGGGCAGGAGCGGCAGGTCGGCGGTGGCCGCGGCGCCGACCTCCATCAGATCCTTCAGATAGAACTGGGCGAGGCTCATGACGACGACGCCGATGACCGCGCCGACCATCGTGCCCATGCCGCCGATCACCACCATCAGCAGGAGGTCGATCATGATGGCGAAGGAGAGCGCGACGTCGGGGCCGACATATTTCAGCCAGACGGCGCGCAGCACGCCGGCGAGTGCGGCGATGACGGCGGCGATGCAGAAGATCGCGGTACGATAGGCGACGACGCGGTAGCCGATCGCCTCGGCGCGCATCTCGTTCTCGCGGATCGCCATGAGCACGGTGCCGAGCGGCGAGCCGACGATGCGCAGCATCAGCACGAACAGAACGAGGCTGGAGAAGAAGACGAAATAATAGGCGGCGATCTTGCCGTTCATCGCCGCGCCGAAAAGGCGCAAGGTCTTTCCGTCGGCGTCGGTCAAGAGCTTGGTGGCGGCCGAGAACAGGCGCGGCACCTCGTAGGTCATGCCGTCCTCGCCGCCGGTCAGGTCGGAGAGCTGGCTGGCGAGCACCAGCATGACGGAGGCGGCGGCTAGCGTTACCATGGCGAAGAAGATCGCCTTTACCCGGAGCGACAGGAGCCCGATCAGCGCGGCGAGCACGAGGGCGGCGACGACGCCGGCGCCGCCGCCGATCAGGATCGCGTCGAAGCCCGGCCCCATCGCCTTCAGCGCCGTGGCGGTGCCGTAGGCGCCGAGGCCGAAGAACATGGTGTGGGCGAACGAGACGATGCCGGTATAACCGATCAGAAGGTCGTAGCTGGCGACGAGGACGATGAAGACGCAGATGCGCGCCGCCACCTCCTGGGCGCGCAGGTCGGGAAACAGGAACGGCGCGAACATCAGGGCGAGCCCGATCGACCCGACGATCGCGTAGACGGCGAGGCGGCCGGCAGGGATGCGGCGCGGCGGAGCGGACGGCAGATCTCCGGTCATCGCGCTCATCCCTTGATCGCCGGTCTCAGCCCGTAGGGGCGCCAGAGAAGGATCGCCATCATCAGGAGCATGTTCGAGGCGAGCGACAGCTTCGGCGCAAGGAAGGCCACGTAGTTGGCGAGCAGACCGACCAGGACGGCGCCGAGCAGCGAGCCCTGGATGGAGCCGAGCCCGCCGATGATGACCACGATGAAGACGAGGATCATCATTTCCGGGCCGATCGCCGGCGTGATCAGGCCCTGGTAGCCCGCCCACATGGCTCCGCCCATGGCGGCGAGCGCGGAGCCCGCCATGAACACGGCGACGAACAGCCGGTCGATGCGGAAGCCGAGCGCCTCCACCATCTCGCGGTTCTCGACTCCGGCGCGGATCAGGAGGCCGATGCGCGTGCGGTTCAGCGCATGGTGCATGACGAGATACACGGCGAGGCCGAGGGCGAAGGCGAAGATGCGGTAGGTCTCCACGGCGACGTCGCCGACGACGATCGAGCCGGTCAGGAAGGCCGGACGCGGCACCGCCACCGGCGCGCCGCCCCAGACGGCCAGGATCAGCTGCTCGGCGACGATGAGGGCGCCCATGGTGATCAGGATCTGGCGCAGATGGTCCTTGTAGACCGGCTTGACGATGACGCGTTCGAAGAACCAGCCGCCGACCGCCCCGAAGGCGGTCGCCGCGCCGACCGCGGCCAGCAGCGCCAGCGCATTCAGCGCCGCGCTGCCGCCGGTCACCCACGAGCCGAGCGAGGCGAGCACGGAAGTGGCAACGAAGGCGCCGAAGGAGACGAAGGCCGAATGGCCGAAGTTGAGCACGTCCATCAGGCCGAAGATCAGCGAAAGGCCCGACGCCATGAGGAAGATCATCATGCCCATGGCCAGCCCGGCGACGGTGAGCGTCACCCAGCTCGACGGCTGGCCGATCAGGACGAAGGCGAGCAGCGCCAGCGCCACGGGCAGGAGGTTGACGCCGCCGAAGCGGGCGAGGAGGGTGGAAAGGTTGGTCATCGGCCCGGCCCTCCCTTACTGGTGCGCCGCGAGCGACAGCGACAGAAGCCTGGTCTGCAGCGCCTCGTCGGCGGCGAGCTCGGCCATGCCGCCGCGGTGGATGATGCGGCCGTCGTCGATGACGGCGACGGTGGAGCCGAGCGAGCGGGCGAAGAGGAAGTTCTGCTCGACGAGCAGGATCGTGGTCTCCGTGGCGATCTCGCGGAAGGCGTCGATCATCGCCCGGATGATCGCCGGTGCGAGCCCCTTGGTCGGCTCGTCGATAAGGATCAGGTCGCGGCGCTCGATGATGGCGCGCGAGATGGCGAGCATCTGCTTCTGTCCTCCCGAAAGCGCGAAGGCCTGCCGGGTCCAGAACTTCTCCATCGCCGGGAACAGGGCGAGAACCCGTTTCAGACGGGCGGGATCGAATTTTCCGGTGGCCGTCGCCAGCCGCATGTTCTCCTCGACGGTGAGGCCGCCGAAGATGCCCATGTTCTCCGGGACGTAGGCGATGCCGAGGCGGGCGATGTCGGGGGTGCGGATGTGCGTGATGTCGTGATGGCGGAAGACGATGGCACCCTTCCTCGCCCGCCATAGGCCCATGATGGTACGCAGCGTCGTCGTCTTGCCGGCGCCGTTACGACCGAGCAGCACGTGGACGCCGCCCTCCGGCACGTCGAGCGAGATGCCGTGCAGCACGCGGTACTGGCCGATGTCGGTATGCACGTCGTCGAGGCGCAGAATCGCGTTCATGCCGCCTTCTCCGCGCCGACGCCGAGATAGATTTCGCGCACGATCGGCAGGGCCATGACCGCGCCGGGCCGGCCGTCGGCGACGAGCTCACCGTTGTGGAGGACAACGATGCGATCGGCAAGCGCGCGCACGACGTCCATCTTGTGCTCGACGAGCAGGATGGTCTTCGACCTGTCCTCGCGGATTTCCGCGATGAGTTCGAGGATCGCCGGCGCTTCGTCGACCGACATGCCGGCAGTCGGCTCGTCGAACATGAAGACCTGCGGCTCCATGGCGAGCAGCAGCGCGACCTCGAGCTTGCGCTGGTCGCCGTGCGGGAGTGCCGCCGCAGGAAGGCCGGCGACAGCGGCGAGCCGGGTTCGCTCGACATAGCGCATCGCTTCGGCGATCGTGTCGCGGTCGGCTGCGGCCCTGGAAAGAAGCCGCCCGCCAGCGCGACGCCTTGCCTGGACGGCGAGGCGGACGTTCTCCAGGACGGTCAGGCGCGGGAAGAGATTGGTCAGCTGGAAGGCGCGGCCGACGCCGGCCAGCGCGCGGGCCGAGGGCGACAGACCGGTGATGTCGCGCTCGCCGAGGAAGATGCGGCCCTCCGTCGGCGTCAGCTGCCCGGAGACGAGGTTGAACCAGGTCGTCTTGCCGGCACCGTTCGGACCGACGATCGCAGTCAGTTCGCCCGGCCGGAAGGCGCAGGTGACGCCGTGGACCGCGACGTGACCGCCGAAGCGGATCGTCAGTCGTTCGGTGCGGAGCGAGGGCGTGGACACGGAGAGGTACCTGTTCGGAGGTGCTGCGCCGCTCCTCGCCTGCCTCTCCGCGTCCCCTGTCGATTATGGGGGAGAGGATCGGCAGCTTCGATGCCGCAGCCGCCCCGAATCCCCGCGAAGAGCGAGGCGCGGGGAGAATTCGGCCCTCTCCCCGTCTTCACGGGGAGAAGGAGACGGCAGCCGGACGAAGGGCAGCGACCGTGATGCCTATTGCTGGTTGTTGCGGCCGATGGGGATGTTCATCTCCTCCGGCTTGATCTCGCGGACCAGCTCGGGGATCGCCCACTCGACGGCATCGTCGACCTTGATCTTGAAGTGGTACATGGACTGCATCGCCTGGTGGTCTTCGGGGCGGAAGGTCATCGTGCCCTTCGGCGTCTCCCAGCTCATGCCTTCCATGGTCTTGATCAGCGTCTCGGTCTCCCAGTCGGGCGCGGTCTCGAGTGCCTTGGCGATGGCGAGGGCCGCGGCCATGCCGCCGGCGGTGAAGAAGTCCGGGGGGGCGTTGAAGCGCTTCTGGTGTTCAGCGACCAGCCAGTCGTTCACCGGATTCTTCGGCAGTTCGTAATAATAGTAGATGGCGCCTTCCATGCCGGGCACGCGCTTGTAGGTCTTCAGCACGGGCAGAATGTTGCCGCCGGTCGAGATTTCGATGCCGTAGCGGGCCGGATCCGCCGAGACGAGCGCGCCCATCGGATCGCCGGAGCCGGCGACGTAGATCAGGACGACCTTGCGGCCCGGCTTGTCCTTCAGCGCGTTGAACAGGCGCTCGACGGTCGCGGTGTAGTCCGTCGTCTTCTGCGGAACGTATTCCTCGGTCACCACGGTGGCGCCGGTACCTTCCAGCGCCTTCTTGAACGCGGCGATGCCGTCCTTGCCGAAGGCGTAGTCCTCGGCGAGCGTCGCCACGTAGAGGTCCTTGTCCGGCTTCAGCGACAGCGCCTGGGCCTGCATGTCCATCGACGAGTTGCGCGAGGTCTTGAAGACGTAGCGGTTGGAGTCCTTGCCGGTGAGCGAGTCGGCGACGGCCGGCTCTACGACGAGGATCTTCTGGAACTCGGCCGCGACCGGCAGCATGGCCAGCGCCACGCCGGAAGAGGTATCGCCGACGGCGAGCAGCGCGCCGTCGTCGCCGTAAGCCTCGGCGAGCAGCGCGCGGGCGATGTCGGGCTTGAACTGAGAGTCCTTCTTGATGATCTCGATCTTGCGCCCCTTGATCTCCATCGTGCCGTGGGTCGCGTATTCGAGGCCCATCTCGAAGCCGGTATGCGTCTGCTTCGTGAAGGCCTCGAGCGGCGAGCCGGACATGCCGTGGATCAGCGCGATCTTGACCGGTCCCTCCTGAGCGAAGGCCGGCTGGTACGCGAGCATCGCTGCCGCGGTCGCCAGGGCGGCGAACAGTCTCTTCATTTGCGTCCTCCCAAATTGTCCCGGAGCGAGGGCCCGGGATGATCTCCATGCCCCGCCCGTGCCGAGGCGGCGCGTCAAGAACGGATACGGCACATTCGGTGCGGGGGAGCCGAAACCCTCGGCGGCGCTCGAGCGCTGCCGGCGCAGGATGCTTGCATTCCCCGGCCATCGGGGTAATGCAGTCCTTGCCGGGCCGGAAACCCGGCCGGTCGCTCCTTGCGGCTAACTCCTCCCGGTGCCGCCCCGCATTGCGCGATTTCACGTGCCGAAGCGGAGCGTCAACGGGCGCATAGTGACCAGTGCCCGGGAAGGCAGCAATATCGTAAAAATACGCCATGGCCGAAGCGATTGAAAACCTTCACGAATTGGTCTTCGAGCATGCGCCGGTCGGACTCGTCCTCACGGAGAGCCGCGTGATCAGGTCGTGCAATCCGATGTTTGCGGAAATGTTCGGATACGCCGTCTCGGAACTGGTCGACAGGTCATTCGCCATCCTCTACCCCTCGATCGAGGAGTTCGTCCGCGTCCGCGACGTCGGCGTCGAGCCGCTGAAGAAGTGGAACCGCTATTCCGACGAGCGCATCATGGCGCGCAAGGACGGCACGCTATTCTGGTGCCGGGTGCGCGGCCACTCGCTGACGCGCGAGGACGACCCGCTGCGCCGCGCGGTATGGAGCTTCGCCGACCTGTCGCAGTCGCGCCCGGTTCTCGGCTTCACCGCGCGCGAGCGGCAGATCGTCATGCATCTCGGCGAAGGGCGGACCTCCAAGGACATCGCCCGCCTGCTGAAGATCTCGCCGCGGACCGTGGAAGCCTACCGTGCCCGGCTGCTGAAGAAGTTCGCCGCGAACAACGTCGCCGAACTGCTCTCCCACGTCGGCGGGATGCCGCACTGAGGCCGACGGCCGCGCGTCTCAGACGTGCTGGCCGCCGTTGATGTGAATTTCCGAGCCGGTGACGTAGGAGGCCTGCGGCGAGCACAGGAAGAAGATGATGTCGGCGACTTCGGACGTGGCGCCGAGCCGGCGCAGCGGGATCGTCTCGACGATCTTGTCGGTGCCGGGAGACAGGATCGCCGTGTCGATCTCGCCCGGCGCAATGGCGTTGACGCGGATGC
>DUSC01000119.1 GCA_012842935.1 Hyphomicrobiales bacterium
GCGCTTATCCTGCGCGTCGTCATCCTCGGGCGAGCGCAGCGAAGCGGAGCGCGGCCGGAGGATTCTTGACGGAAGGGCCGGGATGTATGCGGCGGCGAAGAACGGGTGCCCTTCGCCCGCCGTCCCGCGCGGCCACAGCGTTCCGGCATCCCACGGTCTTGGCCTTCGCTCCGCTCCGGCTCCGCCAGGGGGCGACCAAGGCGTGGGATGAGGGTCGCGAGCCCCGCCCGCCCCGCCTCAGTGCCGGCCCCGGCCCTCGATCAGGGTGATCTTCTGCCAGATCTTGCGCGACAGGTTCGAGCCGAGTTCCTCGATGTCGTTGACCGCCTCGATCACAACCTCGTCGTTGACCGACTGGGCGAAGAGCGCTGCGAGCTTGCCAGAGATCGACAGCATCTCCGAGCAATAGTCGAGGTAGCGCGCCAGCTCCGCCGCATCCGTGATGCGCGCCGGCGAATTGGCCGTCGGGCGGAACGTGTCGGAGAGCGCGGCCGGGTCCTTGGTCAGCTGGTGCATGTCGACGACATGGATCAGCGAGCGCAGCACGTGCAGCTGGGTGAAGACCTTCTTGCGCTTGATCCGCTCCTCGGCGCGGATCAGGGCGAGGAAGCCGAGTCCGGCGAGCAGGATGGTGTTGAGCGAGGCCTCGATTCCCTGGACCGATTCGGCCACGCCGGTCTCGTTTCCAAGCCGGTCGAGCGGCAGGATCGTGCCGACGAACAGGAACATCGCGGCGCCTGCGACGAAGGCGACGGCGACGACGGCGCGCACCCACCAGATCGGAGCCTCGAGCGACCGGGCCGCCCGGACGAGATCGCGTGACAGCGAGACGAGTTCGATCGCCACCCGGCGCAGGCCGGACTCCGGAAAGCGGTCGCCGATGCGCTGCTCGAGCCGTTCGGCGGTGGCGATGATCAGTGCGGGATCGAGCGAGCGGTACTTCGGCCCGCCTGCCGGAACGTCAGCCATGGTTCACGCCGGCGCATTGGTTCGCTCGCCGTAGCGGTTCGGCCCGGGGTCGCCCGGGATGAAGCACAGCGCGATGTACATGATCACGCCGGCGACGACGAACAGCAGTGCGAACGGTGCCGGCTTGCCGAAATCGTGCAGCCGCTTGGCGGCCAGCGCGATGTTCGAGACGAGCGCGACGATGACGGCGACGAAGAAGACGAAGGCCCAGGTCTCGCTGGCGGCCGTGCCTTCCTCGTACTGCATGAAGCGGTAGAGCGCGAAGAACTGGACGAGCAGCAGGAACAGGCCGCCGAGAAAGTAGGCCGCGCGGTTGACGCGGCCCGAGAAGCTGAAGAACAGCCAGATGAGTTGCGAACTGTCAGGCAAGCGGATCCGGTCCGTAACGGTTGGCGCCCCGCGTCCCCTCGAGGATGCCGAGTTCGACGAGCAGCCAGATGCCACCGATGATCGGCACCAGCGCGATCAGGGTCCACCAGCCGGACTTGTCCCGGTCGTGCCAGCGCTTTGCATAGAGGGCGAGGGCGAAGTAGATCGTGGCGAGCGAGACGATGGTGCTGACGATGCCGATCTGCCCGCCCTCGCCCAGGTCGATCGTCGTCCCGATCAGCATGTCGATGATCAACGCGACGATGCCCAAGGCGATGAAGATGCCGATTCCGGCCCAGAACTTCGCGCGGTTGATCCTCCCGTCGAAGCTCGTCAGAAGATACTTCCAGTCCATGTCACCCCTCCTGTCCTAGGACCGCGCCAAACGCGCCGGCGGCCCGAAGGTGCGTCCGATCGTCGCAAAGATCAATCTCTGAGAAGCTCGTTGATGGAGGTTTTCGATCGTGTCTGCGCATCGACCTTCTTGACGATGACGGCGCAGTAGAGGCCGGGACCCGGCTCGCCGTTGGGGAAGGGCTTGCCCGGCATGGTGCCCGCCACGACGACGGAGCCGGCCGGCACCTCGCCGTAGAAGACCTCGCCGGTGGCGCGGTCGACGATCTTCGTCGACTTGCCGATGAAGACGCCCATGCCGAGCACCGAGCCCTCGCGGACGATGCAGCCCTCGACCACCTCGGAGCGGGCGCCGATGAAGCAGTTGTCCTCGATGATGGTCGGCCCGGCCTGCATCGGCTCGAGCACGCCGCCGATGCCGACGCCGCCGGAAAGATGGACGTTCTTGCCGATCTGGGCGCAGGAACCGACGGTCACCCAGGTGTCGACCATCGTGCCGCTGTCGACATAGGCGCCGAGGTTGACGAAGGACGGCATCAGGACGGCGCCGGGCGCGATGTAGGCCGAGCGGCGCACGACGCAGTTGGGCACGGCGCGGAAGCCGGCCTTCTCGAAGGCGACGGCGCCCCAGCCGTCGAATTTCGACGGCACCTTGTCCCACCACGAGGACTGGCCGGGTCCGCCGGGAATGACCTCCATCGGATTGAGCCGGAAGGACAGCAGCACGGCCTTCTTGAGCCATTGGTTGACCGTCCACCGGCCGTCTTCCTGGCGCTCGGCGACGCGCACGGCGCCGCGGTCGAGCAGGTCCAGCGCGGCCTCCACCGCGTCGCGTACCTCGCCGCGGGTCGTCGTCGAGACGGCGTCGCGTGCGTCGAAGGCAGTCTCGATTGTCCTTTCGAGGCTCGCGAGGTCGGGTTTCGACATGGAACTGCTCCGTTACACGCGCTGTTAAGGGGTGGGACATAGGCTCAGCCGATACGCGGTACCCCGAGCCGGCGCGGAACCTATGCGAAGGCCGGCGGAGGGTCAATCGCGGCTGCGCCACGGGACGGCGCGGGCAGACGGATCGGGATCGGGGACCTTATGAATCCGATGGAACGGGCGGGATGGACCCCGCTGCCGCACTCAGACGAGGACCTGGAGCGCGCCAGGAAGGCGCCCGACACGCCGCAGACGCGGGCTGCGACCTACCGGCTCGCCTGGAACGA
>DUSC01000120.1 GCA_012842935.1 Hyphomicrobiales bacterium
GACCCCGCCCGCCGCCGTTATCGCGGAGCCGGATCTGGCTACCGCAACGCCCGAGATCCACTGGATCAGAAAAGGCAGAGTGAGCACAACGAGAAAGATGCGCGAGGCATGCACTATGAAGACTCCGTTCGCACCATGCCAGGCGGCCAGGATGATGAAGATCGTTCGCATGAGGGTGTCTCTCTCGTTGGACGCGCTCATGACGACGCAGCCGCGGCGGGTGTGACACGGCGGCGGGAGTCCCGTTCGGGACGGCGAGCGGAGCGAGCGGAGAGAGGGGTCGCCCGGCGATCCCGCTCCTCGCGGTCAGTTGGCCGGTGCAATCCTCAGGATGGCGCCGTCATCCTCGTCGGTGGCCACGTAGACGGCCCCGTCCGGTCCCTCGGCCACGTCGCGGATGCGCAGGCCGAGGCTCTCCAGAAGCCGCTCCTCGCCGCCGACCGTGTCGCCGTCGACGTCGAGCCTGACCAGCGCCGTCGAGGCGAGCCCGCCGACGAACAGGTCGCCCTTCCACTCGGGGAAGGCCCCGCCGTCGTAGAAGATCATGCCCGACGGCGCGATCACCGGCGTCCAGCTGTAGATGGCATCGACCATTCCGTCGCGGCGCTTCGCCGCTCCCGGCAGCGGGTTGCCGCTGTATTCGACGCCGAGCGTCACTACCGGCCAGCCGTAATTTGCGCCCGGACGGATGATGTTGAGCTCATCGCCGCCGCGCGGCCCGTGCTCGATCTCCCAAAGTTCCCCGCTCTGCGGGTTGATCGCTGCAGCCTGGACGTTGCGCACGCCGTAGGCGTAGATCTCCGGCCGGGCGTCGACCTTGCCGACGAACGGGTTGTCCTCGGGCACGCTGCCGTCCGGATTGATTCGCACGATCTTGCCGAGATGGGAGGAGAGATCCTGCGCCTGCAGGCGGAACCGCTCCTGCGAACGCTCGCCGAGCGTCACGTAGAGATGCCCGTCGCGGTCGAAGACCAGCCGCGAGCCGAAATGCTGGCGGCTTTCGACCTTCGGCAACTGGCGGAAGATCACCTGGACGTCTTCCAGGGCCGTCCCGTCGTCGGCGAGCCGCCCGCGCGCCACGGCCGTACCGTTGCCGCCTTCGCCCCGCTCGGCGTAGCTCAGATAGACCAGCCGGTTCTCTTGGAAGGCCGGGTCGATGGTCACGTCGAGCAGGCCGCCCTGGCCGCGCGCATCGACCTCCGGCACGGCGGAAATCGGCGCCGAAAGGCTGCCGTCCGCGCCGACCAGCCGGAGTCTGCCAGGACGTTCGGTCACCAGCATATTGCCGTCGGGCAAGAAGGCGATCGCCCAGGGATGCTCGAGCCCCTCGGCGGCGGTCGTCACGCGAATCGTCGGTCCTTTCGTCGTGAACGTCTCGTCGAGCGCCGCGGCAGGTGCGGCGGCGGAAAGCGTCGCGGCGAGGGTGAAGGCGAGTCGGCTCATGGCGGGCTCCGTTGCGTCTGCGGTCGGTGAGGATTCGCTCCTGGCGGAGCGATCGAGATCAAACCACGAAAGCCGGCCCCGTTCCCTGGCCTCACGCTCAGTTGACCGGCGGTTCGCCCGTTGTCGCGATTTCTGGAGCGCGGCCCGCCGCGCGGCCCGGGGTCGCCGTCACGCCCTCGATCGGGGGTGGCGGCGAACCGGCGGGAATCCGTGGATGCCTATCTGCCGACCCCGGGACCGAGCGTGATCATGCCGACGGCGATCACGGCGAGCGCCACGCCGCCTGTCTGCACGGTCGTCAACTTCTCGCCGAACCAGGCCAGCGCGATGACGTTGACGGCGACGAGCTGGATCACTGCGGAAAGGCTGAATGCCGATGCCATGCCGAAATCGCGCACCAGCCTCAGCATGATCAGGTTGCCCGCCGTATAGAGCGCCAGCGTCAGCACCAGCTTGCCCCAGCCCGGGTTCAGCGCCCACGACTTGGCGAGCATGGCCGCAGCGAGGTAGATCACGGTCGACGCCGCGAGCTGGACGAGGCCGAACAGGGTCACGAAGTTCTCCGGATGGCGCGAATCCGCGCCTTCCGCCTTTTCCGGCAGAGGCCCCTGCGGCGTCAATGGCCGCGACCGGCGGCCGCCATGGGCCAGCGCGGCGTCAGCGGTGCTGCAGGCCGATCAGCCGGTCGAGGCTGAGACTGCCGCCGCCGAAGACGAGCAGCGCCAGCGCCATCGCCGCCCAGGGCAGGTGGAAGTTCGCCCAGCCCTCCGGCACGGTGATCTGGATCACCGCCGTCATGGCGAGCAGGCCGAGCGCGGACAGCCGCGTGAACAGGCCGAGTACCAGCAGAACGGGCAGCACGATCTCGGCGATGCCGGCGGCGTGGGCGGCAAAAATCGGAAACGGATAGGGGTACTCGCCCCCGAGGATGTGCAGCTTGAACTCCTGCACGAACAGGAATTCCGCTCCGCCGGAAAGCTGAAGGAAACCGTCCCACTTGGTCAGTCCCGAGCGGTAGAACGGGATCGCCAGCGCGAAACGCAGCGCGAGAAGCGGCAGCCACTGCGGGATGGCGCCCGCGAGCGCTTCGACGCGCCGTGGCAGCGCCAGCAGTCCGCCGGCGGGCTGCGCGTCGTCGGTCGTCATGTTGGTCGTCATGGGTCTATCCTCTTTCGGTTGCGGCGAAGGCGCCGAGCGTGACGAGACCGATGAGGGCCGCGCCGAAGTCGAAGGCGGCATTGGCGCCGAGCGCCCGTTCGGCGGCCTCGCCGAGCGCCTCTCCGGCCAGAACGGCGGCGGCGAATTCGGCGTCGGTCGCCGGAAGGACGTGGACGTTCACCTCCGCGTCGGGCCGCACGATCAGCACCGTCTCCGGTTTCCAGGCAGCGACCGCGCCGACCGGGTCCGTCCGGTGCGCCGCCCAGATCGAGCCGGCCGGGTGATCCGATGTCACGATCGCGGTGGCCGGATGCGCCGCCAGCTTGGTATCGGCAAGGCGTTCCGGCGCTATCCCGGCCAGGGCCGCGACGGACAGCGGGTCCGCCTCCGCGGCATGGTAGGCCCGGCTCCACACCGCTTCGACACGCGCCACGTCGGCGAGATAGGCGAGGCCGGCGGCCGGCGCGAAGCCGGCGACGAAATCGGGGAAGTCCTCGCCGTATTCGAACATCAGCGGCGACGCCGGCTTGTGGTCCTGGACGTAGACCCGCGCCATGCCGCGGAAGAATTCCTCGCCGACCAGACGTGCGGTGACCGCGAAGCGCTGCGCCAGCGCTTCGGTCAGCCCGACATGGACGTTGTTGCGATAGACGGCGAAGCGTGCCGTGTCGGCCTCCTCGCGCGCCGTGGTGAGACCGACCGGCAGCGGGCTCCGCGCGTCGAGCAAGGCGGCAGCGAACAGGTCGAGCGTGGCGGCGCCCATCTCACGCCGCCCTCGTCTGCGCTGCGTTGCGTCGCGCTGTTTCGGCCGCGATGAGCGCATCGGCGCGGTCGGCTTCGGCCTTCAGCGTCGGGAAATCCGGCACGTCGTTGTCCCATTCGATCAGCGTGGCGACCGGGCCGGTGCGCGACAGCGCGTGCCGATAGAGCTCGATCACGTCGGTCCTTACCGGCGTGCCGTGTGCGTCGATCAGGAGCCGGTCGCCGGCTGCGTCGGTCGTCTCGTCATAGCCGGCGAGGTGGATCTCGCGGACAAGTTCCGCCGGGAAGCGGTCGACATAGGCGAACGGGTCGAGCCGGTGGTTCACCGCCGAGACCATGACGTTGTTGACGTCGAGCAGCAGGCCGCAGCCGGTCCGCGCGGCGACAGCTTCGAGGAAGTCGATCTCGCCGATCGTACTTTCGGTGAAGAGGATGTAGGTCGACGGGTTTTCCAAGAGCATGCGCCGCCCCAGTGCCTGTTGCGTTTCGTCGACATGGGCCGCGACCCGCGCCAGGGTCTCTGGCGTGTAGGGCAGGGGCAGGAGGTCGTTGAGGAAGCCGGTATCGTGCGTCGACCAGGCGAGGTGCTCTGAAAAACTCGCCGGCCGGTAGCGGTCGACGAGGCGCCTGAGCCGCGCCAGATGGGCCTTGTCCAGCGGCCGGTCGGCACCGATCGACAGGCCGACGCCGTGCAGCGACAGCGGATAGCGCCCCGCGATCGTCTCCAGATAGCGGTGCGGCGGGCCGCCGGCGCTCATGTAGTTCTCGGCATGGACCTCGAAGAAGCCGACATCCGGCTCGCCGGAGAGGATCGCGCGGTAGTGCTGTGGCTTGAGGCCGAGGCCCGCGCGCGGCGGGAGCGCCAGCCTGTCGTCCCTGATGCTCATTGGGGTGCTCTTCGTTTCATCGTTGTTGTCGGCAGGAGTGCGGGCAGGGGAGGCTCCGCCGGAGGGAACCTCCCCGGGAGGCCTCAGCCTTCCTTCGGTTCGAGCATGCCCATGTGGCCGTCGACGTTCATCGTCGTGCAGGTGCCAGCCGGCACGGCTTTCCAGGCATTGCCCTGGAAGTCCTTGGTCGAGGTGCCGGCGCAGGTCGTGCCGGGCCCGGCGGCGCAATCGTTCTGCCCGGCGAGGGCGATGCCGTAGCACTTCTCCTTGCCGGACATGTATTCGGCGCTCACCGGGCCGGCATAGGCCGCGGTGGCGAGGGCGGAGCTCAGCGAGCCGGCGAGGGCGAGTGCAAGCGTGGAACGGGTCATGGGATCATCTCCTTGGATCTCTGTCGCGCGCCGTCCATCGGCCGCGCATTCTTCAGTTCGTCAGACCCGCCGGAGACGTTACGCCGCGCCGCTACACGACTTTGTGATCACGGATTCCGTTTGTTTGGACTTTCCTTGTCGGCGCGCGTAACAAGGTCGCGCTCCCGCGCGAATACGGAGGACGACGCCTTGGCCGGCAGCGACGATACCCTGCTAGCCGAATTGCTGCGCTCGGCGATCGCGGGCGACGAGCGCGCCTATGCCCGTTTCCTCGAGCGCACCGCGGCGCTCGTCCGCGGCTTTGCCCGGCGCAGGACCGCCGACGGCGGCGTCGACCCGGAGGACATCGTGCAGGAGACGCTGCTTGCCATTCACCTGAAGCGACACACCTGGATCGCCGACGCTCCGGTGTTGCCCTGGATCTTCGCCATCGCGCGCTTCAAGATCATCGACGCCTACCGGCGCCGCGGGCGCCGCATCGAGATCGATGTCGACGAGGTCGCCGAGACGCTCGCCCAGCCGGAAGCCGAGCGCGCCAGCGACCGCGACGTCGGCCGCGCCCTCGATGCGCTGGCGCCGGGGCAGCGCGGCGTCGTCGCCGCCATCACCGTCGAGGGCTACTCGATCGGCGAGACGGCGCGCCGGCTCGGCATGACAGAGACGGCCGTCCGCGTGGCGCTGCATCGCGGCCTGGCGGCGATCGCGAGGAAGTTCGGAAGGGACTGAGATGCGGACCGACGATCTGATCAGGGCGATATCGGCGGACGCCGGAAGGCGGTCGCCCCCGCTCGCAACGGCTTGGCGGGTCGCCATCGTCCTTTCGCTCGCCGCGGCAGCCGTGGCCTTCTTCATCATGCTCGGCCCGCGCACGGACATCGCAGCGGCTGCCGAAACGCCGCGTTTCCTCTTCAAGTTCGTCGTCACCGGGCTTACGGCTGTGTCGGCACTCTTCCTTCTGCGGCTGCTCGCGCGGCCGGGTGCTCCCGCCGCGCGCGCCGCGCGGTACCTTTTTCTGGCGCCGATGCTGCTCGTCGCCGCGGTCGCGGTCGAACTCGCTGTCGTTCCCCCCGGCGACTACGCGGCCCGCCTCGTCGGCAGCAACCTCGTACTCTGCCTGACCTTCATTCCGCTGATCGGGATCGTCCCGCTCGTCGTCTTCCTCGGAGTTCTGCGCTACGGCGCGCCGACCCGGCCGGTGCTTGCCGGCGCGGTCGCCGGCCTCGCCGCTGGCGGGCTTGCGGCGACGTTCTACGCTGCGCATTGCACTGACGATTCGCCGTTCTTCGTCGCCGCCTGGTATTCGCTGGCCATCGCCGGCCTGGCCGGTGTCGGCGCGCTGGCCGCGCCGCGCGTCGCCCGCTGGTGAGCCGTGCGCCGGAACCGGCGCCCGTGGCTCAGAACAGCAGCAGCCAGATCGCCAGACAGACCGTGGCGACGAGGGTGAACAACGTCAACGCCTCGGTCCAGCCGCCCTGGTCGGCCGGCACTTCCCCGGCCCGGCGGGCGGCGGCGGCCGCGTTGCCGCGTGCCGTGCGTTGCCGGTCGCCGACAGCATCGGTCCGCCCGGGCAGGAACCGCCACAGCGCGGCCAATCCCTGCGCGAGCACGCCGGTAAAGCTGCCCGGCATCTGCCTCGGCGCGTCCGCCGCGGCTTCATCCCGGGTTGGCGCCTCCGTCCGGGCTGGACGCGGTGCGGCCCGCGCCGGGGCCGTGGCCTGTGCCGTATCCTCGAGGGGCGCCACGGCAATGCGCGGCGCGGCCATGTTCTGCGTGTCGCGATAGGCACGGTGGGCCTCGCGCGTCGTCTGCGCCTCTGCGGCCCCCGCATTTTCGGCGGTCGGGAAGGCGATTACCACCGGGCGTGCCGGCGCCGCGCCGCGCACGGGCGAGGCGGGCAGCGGAGCCTGCGCCGCGATCCGTCCCGGCGCGACCGCGTCTCGCGTCGGCTGGAGAAGTTCCGCTGCCCGTGCCCCGGGCGCGTCGGAACGGGTTGTGCGTCCGTCGGGAACGGAACGTATGCCGGCGATCTGCATGGCGGTGTTTCCGCGGCTGTGGCCAATTCCCGCCAGTCTAGTCGACGGGCGTTGCGCGGGGCTTGTCCCCCGCGCTCACGGCTTGAAGCCGACGCGGAAGCCGCCCCAGTGGCGGCCCTTGACCACGATCGGCGCGGAGACGTCCTTCATCAGGACGAAATTGCCGCCGCCCATGTCGCGCCGGTAGGTCTGCAGCAGGAAAGGCTTCGTGTTGCGGCCGGCGCCGAGGCCGGTCCGGTCGTTGAAGATCCGGTGATTGCGGCAGTTTGCGGCGTTCCACACGGGATCGTCGCCCTGCGGTTTCGAATAGATCAGGTTGTGCGTGGGCAGGTAGCCGTTGCGGTCGACGGCCGCGCAGAAGGTGATGCGCTCGTTGAGCAGGATCACCGGCTCCTGGATCGCCGGCAGCACGCGATCGGTGAAGGCCGTGAAGCGGGTCAACACCTGCTGCGGATCGGTTCCGGGCACAGGCACATAGTTCTCGTCGAACAGGTCCGACATGGAGATCTCGCCCCTGTCGACGGCGCTGGTGAACAGTTCGGAAATCGTGTCGGCCGTCATCCGGCAGATCTCGATCACCGGCGTGTCCGGCGTCTCGATGCCGCTCTGGGCGATGAACAGGATGAAGTCTTCCGAAATGTCGAGGATCGCCTGCGAGCGCTGGCCGGCCGCGTCGAGCTTGCCCTGGCAGGATTTCGACAGCGAGGCAAGTTCGCGGACGTTCTGGCCGAGCCTGGCGCTGCTGTCGATGTTGCGCTGGACCGGGTCGGCCATGCCCTCGATGCGTCCCGTCAGCTGCTGTACCGTCGTCGACAGCGACTGCAGCGTGCGTGTCGCCTCGGCCGCCTCGTTCGACGCCTCGACCGCGGCCTCGGCAGTCCTGGCGCTCTGCCGCGTGCGCTCGGACAGGTCGGAGAGCGTGCCCTGGAGGGCGGCGAGGCTGGTCTCGTTCTGCTTGGCGAAGGCGCTGATCTGGTCGGCCAGCACCTTCACCGCGCTGCCGATCACCGCGAAGCCCTTGCCCGTCTCGCCGAGCCTGGCGGCCTCGATGCTGGCGTTGAGGGCGACGAGCTGCGTCTCGCGGGCGATCTCGTTGATCGAGGCGCTCGCCTCGCGCACCATCGCGATCGTGGCGCTGACCTTTTCCAGGGACTCGTTGAAGCCCAGCACGCCTTCGCTCAGCGTGCGCATGTTGTCTACCGCGTGGGAAAGCGTGGAGGCCAGCGTCGCCGCGCCGGTCTCGAGGATCGTCCGCGTCTCGGCCGCCGAGTTGCGGGCCTCCTCCATCGATTGCGCCAGGCGGCTGTTCGTCTCGCCGGACTCGCGCGCCGAACGTACCACGCCGCGCAACGTCTCCAGCTGGGCGCGGCCGAGCCCGCCGAGGTCGTCGATCAGTCCGACGATGTCGGCGATCTCGATGCCGAGCCGGCTGGCGCGCCGTCCGATGTCGGCGATGTCGACGGAGCCGAAGCCGGCCTTGTTCCCGGCCTCTTCGGCGTCGATGCGGCGTAAGGCAATGTTCATCTGGGGGGTCCGCGCGGCGTTTAATTGATTAAGGATAGCCGTTTCGCGTTACGGGTTCGTTAACCAGACCTGGCCTGTGTCCGGCTGCGACACTCGGTCCCGCGCGACGCGGCGCCGCTTTGACCCCGTCGCTTGACGGCCCTAGTTCTTCGTCGATCGAAGGTCGGAACCCGCCATGGACCCGTTGCTCCTGTCGCGAATCCAGTTCGGGGCGAACATCTCGTTCCACATCCTCTTTCCCGCGGTCACCATCGCGCTCGGCTGGGTTCTGCTCTTCTTCAAGCTGCGCTACAACCGCACCGGCGACGTCGGCTGGATGCGCGCCTACTTCACCTGGGTGAAGGTCTTTGCGCTCTCCTTCGCCCTCGGCGTCGTCTCCGGCGTGACCATGAGCTTCCAGTTCGGCACCAACTGGCCGGGCTACATGGAGAAGGTCGGCAACATCGCCGGCCCGCTGCTCGCCTACGAGGTGCTCACCGCCTTCTTCCTCGAGGCGGTCTTCCTCGGCATCATGCTGTTCGGTTTCCGCCGCGTCTCCAACCGCGTGCACACGCTGGCCACCTTCCTCGTCGCGTTCGGCACGACCATGTCTGCCTTCTGGATCCTCGCCCTCAATTCGTGGATGCAGACGCCGGCCGGCTTCGAGATGCGCGACGGCGTCGCCCACGCGACCGACTGGGCGAAGGTCATCTTCAACCCGTCCTTTCCCTGGCGGCTGGTCCACATGCTGATCGCCTCGGGGCTCACCGTCTCGTTCCTGATCGCCGGCTTCTCGGCGCTGCGCCATCTCGCCGGCGACCGCTCCGATTCGATGTGGAAGGCGCTGCGCACCGGCGTCTTCACCGCGGCGGTGCTCATCCCCGTGCAGATCCTCGTCGGCGACCAGCACGGGCTGAACACGCTCGAGCACCAGCCGCAGAAGGTCGCCGCGATGGAGGCGAACTGGGAGACGAGGGGCAGCGTGCCGCTGATCCTGTTCGCCTGGCCCGACGAGGAAGCCCGCGAGAACCGGTTCGAGATCGCCATTCCCAATGCCGGCAGCCTGATCCTCACCCACAGCCTCGACGGCGTCGTCCCCGGATTGAACGACTTCATCGGCAACCATCCGCCCGTGCTTCCCGTCTTCTGGGGCTTTCGCATCATGGTCGGCACGGGTCTGCTGATGCTCGCCGTGTCGTGGTCCGCCGCCGTCTTCGTCCGCCGCCGCGCCCTGCCCAGGCCGCTCGCCCTGCTCATGGTGCCGATGGCCGTGTCCGGCTGGGTCGCCACGCTTGCCGGCTGGTACACGACCGAGATCGGCCGCCAGCCCTGGCTCGTCACCGGCATCCTGCGCACCGACGAGGCGATAGGCCCTGTCGTCGGCAGCCATGTCGCGCTGACGCTCGCCGGCTATCTCGCCCTCTACGCCGTCCTTCTCGTCGCCTATCTCGGCGTCCTCGTCCACCTCGCGCTGAAGGCGGCGAAGGACGGCGA
>DUSC01000121.1 GCA_012842935.1 Hyphomicrobiales bacterium
CAGAAAGGCCGCCGAGCGCACCGTCGACGGCCTCTGGAACGCCATCGGCCGCATCATCGACCTCTTCACCCCGGCAGAATGCCGAAACTACTTCGCTGCCGCAGGTTACGATGCAACGTGATGGGATTCGGCTCTAGAACCGCTCCGCGCGAATCACCTGTGCGTCGGTCACGCTGACGACACCGATATGGCGCTCCACGACCGCGAAGGCGGCCTCGAGCAAGGCGTCCACCCGCTCGGGCCGTACCAGGCAGATGACCGCGACCATGCCGCCGGCCCGGCCGACCTGTCCTTCGCGGGACCACTCGCCCGACCGGCCGGATCCGCCGCTCACCGGCAGGACGGTATAGCCGGTCACGCCGGCGGTCGACAGCGCCTCGGTCAGGCGTCTTTCCATCATCGCCTCGATGATGATTTCCACGCGCTTCGCCTGGTGCATCTGCATCGACCGGTCTCCTTCACACCGCGACAAACGCGGCGGCAACGGCCAGATAAAGCGGTATGCCGACCATCAGGTTGAACGGAAAGGTTATCCCCAGCGACAGCGAAAGGGACAGGGTGGGATTGGCCTCGGGAAGCGCGACGCGCATGGCCGCGGGCACCGCGATGTAGGAGGCGGAGGCGGCGAGGACCATCATCAGCACGGTTCCGCCGAGGGAAAGACCGAGGAGCAATGCCGCCGAAAGGCCGGCGCAGGCGCCGAGCGGCGGCATGATCAGCGCGAACAGGATCGCCCCGCCGGACAGCGCGGCCTGACCGGAACGAAGCCCGCGCCCGGCGACCAGCCCCATGTCGAGCAGGAACAGGCACAGCACCCCCTTGAAAGGCGAGACGATGAAACTCTCGATCTGCTTCAGCCCTTCGTCCCCGGTGATCCATCCGATGACGAACGAACCGACGAGGAGAACGATCGAGCCGTTGAGCATGATCTCGCGCGCCAGCTCGGCGTTCATGCGCTCGCCGCTCCCTCCTCCTCGCCAGGCCACGAGCCAGAGCGCGGACGCGATCGCCGGCGCCTCCATCGCCGCGGCGACGGCGACCATGTAGCCTTCCGCCGCGATTCCCTGGCTGGCGAGCAGGGCGGTCGCGGCGACGAAGGTGACGATGGAAATCGATCCGTAGTGCGCGGCCACGGCCGCGGCATCGGTCACGGAAACCCTGGTCATGGACCGCAGCAGCGCGAAAGCGACCAGAGGGAGGGACACGGACAGGACAACCCCGGCGACCAGCGCCGAAACGAGGCGCTGGTCGACGCCGTGGGCTGCGTCGCCGGCGCCGCCCTTGAATCCGATCGCGAACAGAAGGTAGAGCGACATTCCCTTGGCGACCGCTTCGGGGAAACTCAGATCCGACCGGAAGAACGCCGCCGCCAGGCCGAGCACGAAGCTCAGGATCACGGGCGAGATCATGTTCTGCGCCGCTAGGTCGAGGATTTCGCCCATCCACGTCGCTCCGATGCATTTCCTGCCGACCACGGGCAGCACCGCGACGCAACCGCGGTGTCCGCCGGCGTCAGTCGGCGACCTTCCACTCCTCGCGCGAGGGGCTGGCCGGATAGACGCCGAGGATACGCACCTCCTTGGAGAAGAAGCGCAGTTCCTCCAGCGCGTTCCTGACGCCCGGATCGTCGGGATGGCCCTCTATGTCGGCATAGAACAGCGTCGCGGTGAAGGCTCCAAGCTGGTAGCTCTCCAGCTTGGTCATGTTGACGCCGTTGGTGGCGAAGCCGCCCATCGCCTTGTAGAGCGCGGCCGGCACGTTGCGGACGCGGAAGATGAAGGTGGTCATCATCCTGGCATCCGCCGAAGGCCGATCGGCCCAGTGTTTGGACTTCGTCAGCACGACGAAGCGGGTGACGTTGGTGTCGGTGTCCTCGACGTTCTCCTCGAGAATGTCGAGGCCGTAAAGCTCGGCGGCGAGCTTTGGCGCCAGCGCCGCCATCGAGCGCACCTTCTCCGTCGACACCAGTTTCGCCGCGCCGGCCGTGTCGCCGGCGACCACCGGCTTCCACCCGTTCCTGCGGATGAACTTGCGGCACTGGCCGAGCGCGTGGATATGGCTGTGGACGGTGCGGATCTCGTCGCGCCTCACACCGGGCAGCACCATCAGGTGGAAGTGTATCGGCAGGAAGTACTCGCCGATGATGTGCAACTTCGATTCCGGCAGAAGATGGTGGATGTCGGCGACGCGGCCGGCGATCGTGTTCTCGATCGGGATCATGGCGAGGTCGGCCTTGCCGGTCTCGACCGCATTGAAGGCATCCTCGAACGTCGGGCAAGGCAACGGCTCCATCGACGGAAACATGTTGCGGCACGCCGTATCGGAATTGGCGCCCGGTTCGCCCTGGAATGAGATCCGGTTGGTCTTCGCTGGCATGTCGGTATCCTGTTCAGGCGGAAAGCATGGCGCGGGCGCGCTCGAGGTCGTGCGGCGTGTCGACGCCGAGCGGAACAGTGTCGACGATCTCGGCGTCGATGCGCATGCCGGCCTCCAGCGCCCGCAGCTGCTCGAGCCGCTCGCGGACCTCCAGCGTCGAGGGCGGAAGCGCGACGAAGCGTTCGAGGGCGTTGCGCCGAAAGGCGTAGAGGCCGATGTGGTGGTAGAGCGGCCCGTCGCCCCAGGGCGCGGTGGCGCGGGTGAAATAGAGCGCGCGCAGTCGAGTGGCGGAGAGCGGCGAGCCGACGATCTTGACGACGTTGGGGTTGTTCCGCTCGTCGTCGCGGGTGATCGCGGCGCCGAGCGTCGCGATGTCGACGGCCGCGTCGTCGAGCGGCGGGATGGCCGCGGAGATCGTCGCCGGATCGATGGTCGGCAAGTCGCCCTGGACGTTGACGACGATATCGACGCGCCTGCGCGGATCAAGCAGCTCGAGCGCCTCGTGGATGCGGTCGGAACCCGACTGGTGGTCGGCGCGCGTCATCACCGCCTCGAACCCGGCGGCGCGCACGGCAGCGGCTACGGCGTCGGTGTCCGTTGCCACCACGGTCCGGCCGATGCCGCTTTCGGCCGCGCGCGCGGCGACGTGGACGATCATCGGGCGCCCGGCGATGTCGGCGAGCGGCTTGTTGGGCAGGCGGGACGACGACATCCGCGCAGGGATCAGGATCAGGACCGACATGTCGGATCGCCAGGCGGCGGATGGCTCTCGAAAGTGGCAAAAAGTCTCACTGGGTGCGCCTTATATGTGTTGCATGGGCCGAGTAAAAGACCTAGTTTCCGCGCGATTTGACCGGCTCCGGCCGGACGATAGCGTATTGCATCGCGGTTGACGGCCGCGGCGGGGAAAGGGAGCCTCGGGCGAATGGACTCTTTTGAATTCAACAAGATCATCGGGGGATTGCTGGGAACGGTCTTCGTGATGTTCACGATCGGCATCGTCTCCGACGCGATCTTCGCTTCACCCGTGCCCGAGAAGCCCGGCTACGCCATCGAGGTTGCTGAGGAAGGACAAGGCGGCGGCGGGGCGGCCGGTGGCGAGACCGCTGAACCCCCGATTGCCGCCCTGCTTGCCAGCGCCGATGCGACCGCGGGCGCCACCGTCTTCAAGAAGTGCGCGGCCTGCCATACGGTCGAGAAGGGCGGCGCCAACAAGGTCGGCCCGAACCTCTGGGGTGTCGTCAACCGTCCGGTCGCCAGTCACGAAGGCTTCGCCTATTCCGCGGCGATGAAGGAGTTCTCGCAGGGCGGCTCGGTGGTCTGGGACTACGAGCACCTGTCGAACTTCATCCTGTCGCCGAAGGGGCTGGTGAAGGGTACAGCCATGGGCTTCGCCGGCCTTAAGAAGGCGGACGAGCGCGCCAACGTCATCGCCTACCTGCGCGCTCAGTCCGATTCGCCCGCGCCGCTGCCGGAAGCGGGTGCTGCGCCCGCCGCCGAGAACGCTTCGGCCCCCGCCGAAGGCGCTGCGGCTCCTGCCGAAGGCGCCCAGCCGGCGCCGGCGCAGTAACGCAAGCGTCATTTCCGCTTCCATGAAAAAGCCGGGTTCAGCCCGGCTTTTTCGTGTCCGGCCACAGGGAATCCGCTGCTGCCGGGTTTCCATGCCGTCCCGATGGGCTACATTGCACGCTAGGAAAGGGTCACCGGAAGGAAGCCGATGAGAGGATCCGCACGACGTATCGTCCGCACGGCCGCGGCCGCGGCGATTCTCGTCGCCGGCCTCGGCGCAGCCGGAGCCGACGAGTGGCGCACGGTCTCCTCGCTGGTCGGCGCGTCAAAATACTCGGCCGGCTTCGAGCGCTACGACTATGTCAATCCCGACGCGCCGAAGGGCGGCACGCTGAAAGCGGTGGCACAGGGCACTTTCGACAGCTTCAATCCCTTCATCACGCGCGGCACGGCGGCGGCCGGCCTCGCCCCGTTCGGCGGCGGCCTCCTCTACGAGACGCTGATGAGCCAGGCCACCGACGAGCCGGGCACCTCGCATCCGCTGATCGCCGAGGCCTTCAAATACCCGGACGACTATTCGTCGGCGACCTACCGGATCGACCCGCGGGCCAAGTGGCACGACGGCACGCCGATCACGGCCGCGGACGTGGTGTGGTCGCTGGAGGTGCTGAAGGCGAACAGCCCGATGTACAACCGCTACTTCCACAACGTGACGGAAGCGGTGGCGCTGTCCGAGCGCGAGGTCGAATTCCGTTTCGACCAGAAGGGGAACCGGGAGCTGCCGCACATCATGGGCGACCTGACCGTGCTGCCGAAACACTGGTGGGAAGGGACGGACGCGTCCGGCCGGAAGCGCGACATCGCCCAACCGACGCTGGAAAGGCCGCTGGGTTCGGGACCCTACCGGATCGAAAGCTTCAAGGCCGGATCGGAGATCGTCTGGTCGCGCGTCACCGACTACTGGGGCGCCGGATTGCCGGTGAATGTCGGGCGCAACAATTTCGACCGGCGCCGCTACGTCTACTTCAACGATGACGACGCCATGTGGCAGGCCTTCACCAAGGGCAACTACCAGGACGTGCGCTTCGAGAACCGCTCCCAGCGCTGGGCCGAATACTACAAGTTCCCGGCCTTCGAGGCCGGCGACGTGAAGAAGCGCGAGTTCGCGCAGGAGGCCGGCGAGCCGATGCAGGGCTTCGTCCTCAACATGCGCCGGCCGCAGTTCCAGGACCGGCGGGTCCGCGAGGCGCTGACCTGGGCCTTCGACTTCGAGAGCATGAACCGAACGCTGTTCTACGGGCTCTACACGCGCACCGACAGCTATTTCGAGGGCGGCGAACTCGCCTCTTCCGGCCTGCCGCAGGGCCGCGAACTGGAGATCCTCGAACCCTTCCGCGACAGGCTGCCGGCGGAGGTCTTCAATCGCGAGTTCAAGCTGCCGGTCTACGATACGCCGCAGTCGACGCGCGACAATCTGCGCAAGGCGTTCGACCTGTTCAAGCAGGCCGGCTGGACAAGCCAGGGCGGCAAGCTCGTCAACGACAGGGGCGAGCAGTTCGCCATCGAATTCCTCGGCGACGACCCGAGTGACGAGCGCATCGTCGGACCCTACATCGCCAGCCTGCGCAAGCTCGGCGTCAACGCGTCGATCCGCATCGTCGACACCAGCCAGTACGTCAACCGCGTGCGCGCTTTCGAATTCGACAGCGTGGTCGCGGTAATGGCGCAGTCGCAGTCGCCGGGCAACGAGCAGCGCGACTTCTGGAGCAGCGCCGCCGCCGACCTTCCGGGTTCGCGCAACCTCATGGGTATCAAGGACCCGGTGGTCGACGCGCTCATCGACAGGATCGTGTTCGCCAGGGACCGCGAGGAGCTGGTCGCCGCCACCCACGCGCTGGACCGCGTGCTCCTGTGGAACTTCTACGTCGTCCCGCACTGGCACAATCCGGTGGTCTGGACCGCCTACTGGGACAAGTTCGGCATACCCGAACGGCAACCGGCCTATTCCGGCGTCGACGTCGATTCCTGGTGGATCGACAAGGACAAGGAGGCCGCTCTGGCGGCGAAGTACAAGGGGGCCAATTGATCGGACGGCATCTCCTCGGCCGCCGTTCGTTCCTGGCGCTCGGCGCCGCGGCGGCCACGGCAACCCTCCTCGGTCGTCGCGCCTTCGCGGAAATCCCCGCAGACACCCCGTTGCACGGTCTCTCCGCCTTCGGCGACCTGAAATACGGCCCGGACTTCAGCCATTTCGACTATGTCAACCCGGACGCGCCGAAGGGCGGAACGTTCAACTTCCAGCCGCCAAACTGGGCGTATAACCAGAGCGTCCTGACGTTCAACACGCTGAATTTCCTCGTGCCCCGCGGCGACAGCCCGCCGCGCATGGAACTCACGGTCGATTCGCTGATGGTGCGGGCGCTCGACGAGCCGGACGCGATCTACGGGCTCCTCGCCGAACGCGTGGTCGTATCGGCCGACCGCAACAGCTTCACCTTCCTCATCCGGCCCGAGGCGCGCTTCCACGACGGGACGCCGCTCACTGCCGAGGACGTCGCCTTCTCGCTCTGGCTCTACCGCGAGAAGGGCCACCCCGACCTGCAGCTGCCGCTCTTCAAGATGACCGAGGCGGTGGCCGAGGACACGCGCACCGTGCGCATCAGCTTCGACGGCAGCCAGTCGGCGCGTACCATCCTCAACGTCGCCGAGTTCCCGATCGTATCGAAGGCGTATTTCTCCGAGAACCCCTTCGACGGGGGCGGCCTGACGCCGCCGCTCGGCTCGGGTCCCTATCGGGTCGGCCGCGTTGCCGCCGGGCAGACCATCGAATACGAGCGCGTCGCCGACTACTGGGGCCGCGAGCTTCCCGTGAACCGCGGGCAGAACAATTTCGACCGCATCCGAATCGAGTTCTACCGCGAGCGGCAAGCCGGTTTCGAAGCCTTCAAGAAAGGCGACGTGCACTACCGCCAGGAATTCACCTCGCGCACCTGGGCGACCGGATACGACTTTCCGGCGATCGCCGAAGGCAAGGTGGTGAAACGCGAGTTCCCGGGCGAGCTTCGTCCCTCCATGCAGGCGCACGCCATCAACCAGCGCCGCGAGCGTTTCCGCGACGTCCGCGTGCGCCGGGCGATCGCGCTGTGCTTCGACTTCGAGTGGACCAGGCGCAACCTGTTCTACGGCTCCTATGAGCGCTCGCATTCGGTGTTCGAGCGCTCCGCCTACCGCGCCGAGGGACTGCCCTCGCCGGCGGAACTGTCGTTGCTCGAACCGTTCCGCGGCACGATCCCGGACGAGGCCTTCGGAGAAGCGGTCCTGCAGCCCGCCTCGGACGGCTCGGGGCGGGACCGCAAGCTCCTGCGCGAGGCGTCGAGCCTGCTCGCCGACGCCGGCTGGACGCGCGAGGGCGGCATTCTCAGGAACGATCGCGGCGAGCCGTTGACACTCGAGATCCTCGTGCAGGACGAGGTGTTCGTGCGCGTCGATTCGCCGTGGATGGAGAACATGCGCGCCATCGGCATCGACGCCTCGATCCGCATGGTCGATTCCGCCCAGTACCAGGCGCGCGAGACCGAGTTCGACTTCGACGTGATCTCGGTCGCCGCCTCGTTCAGCGCCACGCCGACTCGCGAGGAGGTCGAGCGTTTCTTCCATTCGCGCGCCGCCGCCGTGCCCGGCACGAAGAACCTCCCCGGCACCGCCGATCCGGCGGTCGACGCCCTGGTCGATGCCGTCGGCAGGGCCGCGAACCGCGACGAGCTGACGACGGCGATGCGCGCCCTCGACCGGGTCTTGCGCGCGCGGCGCGACTGGATTCCAAATTGGTTCGCAGCGAATCACCGCGCCGCCTACTGGGACATGTTCGGCTTCGTCGAGCCGAAGCCGGATTTCGGCTTCCCGGTCGAGACGCTGTGGTGGTTCGACGAGGAAAGGGCGCGGGCGATTGGCAAGGCGTAGTTCGGTTCAGCACGGGCGCCGGCCCCGGGGCCGACTCAGGGCCCGGCAAGGAGCCGGGCGCTGATGGGCGCCTACATCCTCCGCCGCGTCCTGCTGATGATCCCGACGCTGTTCGGCATCATGGCGATCTCGTTCGCCGTAGTCCAGTTCGCGCCCGGCGGTCCCGTCGAGCAGGTCATCGCCAAGCTCACCGGCCAGGGCGGCGACGCCGGCGACAGGCTCTCGGGCGGCGGGGCGGATGCCGGCAACAACCAGAACTTCGAGCAGGGCGGCGAAGGCTCGTCGAAGTACCGCGGGGCGCAGGGACTCGATCCCGAGTTCATCGCCCAACTGGAAAAGCAGTTCGGCTTCGACAAGCCGCCGCTCGAGCGATTCTTCAAGATGCTGTGGGACTATGCCCGCTTCGATTTCGGCGAGAGCTTCTTCCGCGACATCTCGGTGATCGACCTCATCGTCGAGAAGATGCCGGTATCGATCTCGCTCGGCCTGTGGATCACGCTGCTGTCCTACGCCATCTCGATCCCGCTCGGTATCCGCAAGGCGGTAAAGGACGGCTCGGCCTTCGACGTGTGGACGAGCGGCGTGGTCATCGTCGGCTACGCGATCCCCGGCTTCCTGTTCGCCATCATACTGATGATCCTGTTCGCCGGCGGGTCCTTCTGGGACATCTTCCCGTTGCGTGGCCTGACTTCTGAAAACTGGGATCAGCTGTCGCTCGGCGGCAAGATCCTCGACTATTTCTGGCACCTCACCCTGCCGCTGACGGCGATGGTCCTGTCGGCCTTCGCCACGACGACGCTGCTTACCAAGAACTCCTTCCTCGACGAGATCCGCAAGCAATATGTGGTGACGGCCCGCGCCAAAGGCCTGACCGAACGCCAGGTGCTCTACGGCCATGTCTTCCGCAACGCCATGCTGATCGTCATCGCCGGCTTTCCGGGCGCGTTCATCTCTGCCTTCTTTACCGGCTCGCTGCTCATCGAGAACATCTTCTCGCTCGACGGGCTCGGCCTGCTCGGCTACCGTTCGGTACTCGACCGCGACTATCCGGTCGTCTTCGCCAACCTCTACATCTTCTCCCTGATCGGCCTCGTCATCGGCCTGATCTCCGACCTCACCTACACTTGGATCGATCCGCGCATCGACTTCGAGCGGAGGGACGTCTGATGTCGACCGGTGTGGTCGCCGGCCCGGCGGCGGACACGGCGAGGCGGCCGCGCCTTTCGCCGCTCAACCAGCGGCGCTGGCAGAACTTCAAGGCCAACCGGCGCGGCTACTGGTCGCTGTGGATCTTCCTCGTCCTGTTCGTCCTGTCGCTGTTTTCGGAGTTCATCGCCAACGACCGGCCGGTGCTGGCTTCCTACAAGGGGGAGATCCTGTTCCCGACGCTGGTCGACTACCCAGAGGAGAAATTCGGCGGCTTCTACGCCGTCACCGATTACCGCGACCCGGTGATCCAGGACGAGATCGAGTCCAACGGCTGGCTGATCTGGCCGCCGATCCGCTATTCCTACCGGACCGTCAACAACGACATTCCCGAAGCGGCGCCGGCGAAGCCGTCCTGGCTCTACCCCGTCGAGAAGCGCTGCGAGCGCTATCCGGGGGGCGTCGACGATCCCAACTGCACGATCGGCAACTGGAACTGGCTGGGCACCGACGACCAGGCCCGCGACGTGCTGGCGCGCGTGCTCTACGGTTTCCGCATCTCGGTGCTGTTCGGGCTGACGCTCACGCTCGCCTCTGCGGTGATCGGCGTCTCGGCCGGCGCCGTGCAGGGCTATTTCGGCGGCTGGACGGACCTGATCTTCCAGCGTTTCATCGAGATCTGGTCGTCGATCCCGGTGCTCTACCTGTTGCTGATCATCTCGGCCGTCCTGCCGCCGGGCTTCTTCGTGCTGCTCGGCATCATGCTGCTGTTCTCCTGGGTCGGCTTCGTCGGCGTGGTTCGGGCCGAGTTCCTGCGCGCCCGTAATTTCGAATACGTCAACGCCGCGCGCGCGCTCGGCGTTCCCAACCGAACGATCATGTTCCGCCACCTCCTGCCCAACGCCATGGTGGCGACGCTGACCTTCCTGCCGTTCATCCTCAACGGCTCGATCACGACGCTGACCTCGCTCGACTTTCTCGGCTTCGGCCTGCCGCCGGGCTCCGCCTCGCTCGGCGAACTGCTGAAACAGGGCCAGCGCAACCTCAACGCGCCGTGGCTCGGCCTCTCGGGCTTTGTCGTCATCTCGCTGATGCTGTCGCTGCTCATCTTCATCGGCGAGGCAACACGCGACGCCTTCGACCCGCGCAAGACGTTCCGGTGAGGGGCGATGTGGTGTAAGATTTACAGTCTAGTGCTACGACTGCCCCACACGGGGACGCGGTAATGACCGCCCCCCTCCTCTCCGTCCAGGATCTCTCCGTCGCCTTCGCCCAAGGTGGCTGGACTTCGACAGCGGTCGACCACGTCTCCTTCGACATCGCCCGCGGCGAGACCGTGGCGCTGGTCGGCGAATCCGGCTCGGGCAAGTCGGTGACGGCTTTGTCGGTCCTGAAGCTGCTCCCCTATCCCGCCGCCAGCCACCCGTCCGGTCGCATCGTGTTCGGCGGCCGCGACCTGCTGTCGCTCGACGACAAGGGCCTGCGCAGCGTGCGCGGCAACAAGATCACCATGATCTTCCAGGAGCCGATGACCTCGCTCAATCCGTTGCACACGATCCGGCGGCAGATCGGCGAGGTGCTCAAGCTGCACCAGGGCATGGGCGACCGCCAGGCCGAGGCGCGGACGCTGGAACTGCTGGAGGAGGTCGGCATCCGCGAGCCGCGCAAGCGGCTGGAAGCCTATCCGCACCAGCTTTCCGGCGGACAGCGGCAGCGGGTCATGATCGCCATGGCGCTGGCCAACGAGCCGGAATTGCTGATCGCCGACGAGCCGACGACGGCGCTCGACGTCACCGTGCAGGCGCAGATCCTCGAACTGCTCGACAGGCTCAAGGACCGCAAGGGCATGTCGATGCTGTTCATCACCCACGACCTCGGCATCGTGCGCAAGATCGCCGACCGCGTCTGTGTCATGACACAAGGGAGGGTCGTCGAAGCGGGACCGACGAAGGAGATATTCGCAGCGCCCCGTCACGACTACACCCGGCACCTGCTCGCCTCGGAGCCGAAGGGTCGGCCGCCCGCGGCCGACCCTTCGGCCAGGGTTGTAATGACCGGGCGCGAGGTGAAGGTCTGGTTCCCGATCAAGAAGGGCTTCTTCCGCAGAACCGTCGACCACGTGAAGGCGGTCGACGGCATCGACGTCACCGTGCGCGCCGGGCAGACGCTCGGCGTCGTCGGCGAGTCCGGATCCGGCAAGACCACGCTCGGCCTGGCGCTGGCGCGGATGATCCCGTCCAACGGCCGCATCGAGTTCGACGGCACCGATATCGGCAAGCTCTCCTTCGACGCGATGCGATCGAGGCGGCGCGAGCTGCAGATCGTCTTCCAGGACCCGTTCGGCTCGCTCAGCCCGCGCATGTCGGTGTCCGAGATCATCCAGGAAGGCCTCGCGATCCACGAGCCGAGACTCTCCCCGGCCGAGCGCGAGAAGCGCGTCGTCGCGGCGTTGGAGGAGGTCGGCCTCGATCCGTCGACCCGGCACCGCTATCCGCACGAGTTCTCCGGCGGCCAGCGCCAGCGCATCGCGATCGCCCGAGCCATGGTGCTGAAACCGAAGTTCGTCATGCTCGACGAGCCCACCTCGGCGCTCGACATGAGCGTGCAGGCGCAGGTGGTCGACCTCCTGCGCGACCTGCAGGCGCGCCACGGGCTGGCCTACCTGTTCATCAGCCACGACCTGAAGGTGGTGCGGGCGCTCGCCAACGAGGTGATCGTCATGCGCAACGGCCAGGTGGTGGAGGCCGGTCCGGCGGAAGCGATTTTCGAGCGGCCGCATACCGATTATACAAGAGCCCTCATCTCCGCCGCGTTCCGCATCGAGACCGCACCGGAAGGGGTCGTGGCCCAGTAGTCGAGGAGAAGCGATGCCCGGCGATCCGAACAAGCGCGTGCTGCTGGCCGTCACCGGATTCCATCCGCAGCGCTGGCACGAACTGCTTTCCACCCGCAGGGAAGTGGTGCTGGAGCCGGACGGCGAGGCCGATCCGTCGATCGCCTACGCCGTCGTATGGAAGCAGCGGCCGAACATCCTCTCACGACTGCCGAACCTGAAGGCGATCTTCTCGATCGGCGCCGGCGTCGACCACCTGTTCAACGATCCCGGCCTGCCTGACGTGCCGATCGTGCGCGTGGTCGCCGCGAACCTCGCCCAGCACATGACGGAATATGTCGTCTGGCGCGTGCTCGATCATCACCGCCAGGGCGCGCTCTACCGCAACCAGCAATCGCGCAAGATCTGGCGCGAGCCGGCGCAGCGCACCGCGCACGACATATCGGTCGGCATCATGGGCCTCGGCGAACTCGGCCGCGCCTCTGCCAGAGCGCTGCTCGCGCTGGGCTTCCGCGTCAACGGCTGGAGCCGGACGGCAAAGCCGGTGGAAGGCGTGGCGACCTATGGAGGCGAGAGCGGGCTGGTGCCGTTCCTCAACGCCACCGATATGCTGGTCGTGCTGCTGCCGCTGACACCGGCGACCGAGGGCATCGTCGGCTACAACCTCCTGCGCGAGTTGCGTCGGCGCAATGGGCTCGGCGGCGCGGTGCTGATCAATGCGGGCCGCGGGCGGCTGCAGCGCGACGCCGACATCCTGCGCGCGCTCGACGACGGCACGCTGAAGGAGGCAAGCCTCGATGTGTTCGAGGTCGAGCCGCTGCCGGAGACGAGCCCGCTGTGGACGCATCCGAAGGTTTTCGTCACGCCGCATGCTGCGGCGACGTCGGACCCCGATCACCTGGTCGGGCCGATGCTCGACCAGATGGACGCCTTCGAGCGCGGCGAGCCGCTGAAGAACGTGGTCGACCGCGCCGCCGGATACTGAGGTCGCCGGTTCAGGGCCGGCGGAACAGGGTCGGCATGCCGTAGAGATAGCCGATGCGCTCGACCGCGGCGGCGAGCGGTTCCATTGCCACCGTCATGGTATGGCCGTTGGCGTGGATGAGCGTCGCGGCGTCGGCCATGATGCCGACATGGCCCTTCCAGAAGACGAGGTCGCCGCGAAGCAGGCCGGAAAAGTCGGTGCCGGGTTCGAACGGCTCGCCGAGTGTCGCCGCCTGCTGATCGGAATCGCGCAGCACGGCTCGGCCCGCCATGCGCATCGACAACTGGACGAGGCCGGAGCAGTCGATGCCGAAGGCCGAGACACCACCCCACAGGTAGGGCGTGCCGAGCAGGCTCTCGGCGACGGATACGAAATCCGGCGTGCGGATATCTGCCGCGGCGACGTGGCCGGCAAAGATCGCCTCGCCGGTATCGAGGAGGGCATAGTGCGTGCCGCGCGTCTCCGCCCAGCCGGCGACGGCGACGGCCGAACCGAGCGACAGCGCGGCCACGCGCGGAAGCTTCATGTCGGGTCCGGGATAGAGGAAGGTGCGCGGCACTGAGACGACATGCGTCGGCGCCGGGTCGCGGTCGGCAAGCGCAGCGGCCTCGACATAGCCGACATAGCCGTCGTGCCCGGCCTGGATCCACGCCCAGCCGTCGGCGACGTCGAAGACGACGACATCGGCGCCGCGCAGCAGCTGCGTGTCGAGCCCGGCGTCGGCCCTCGGCGCTCGGCGCATGTCGGCGAGCGGGACGGCGATACGCGCCGGCCGGCCGGCGACGAAGCTCGCCGCCTCCACCTGTCCCTTCAGGCGGATGTCGGCAAGGTCGGGCCTCGCCGCGGTCAGGCGTCGGTCTTGGACGGTCAAAGCGGCAGTTCTCCTGCTCGCGCGATGATAACATCGCCGAAACGTTCGACAAACAGGGCGCCCTCGACGGTGCGCCGGATGAGCACGTTGCGCTTGTCCGCCTCGTCGCGGTGGCGCGAGACGAGCTTCAGCGCGCCCATCGTGTCAAGCGCCCGGGTAATCACGGGCTTCGACACGTTGAGCTTGGCCGCCAGACCGCGCACCGTGTGCGGCGGCTGGTCGAGATAGACGGTGAGCAGGATCGACCACTGGCGCATGGTGAGGTCGGGCGCGTCGGCGCGCACCTCGGCGAGGTTGACCTGCTGCCAGAGGCGCAGGGCCTGGATGGGGCGCAACGTGACTGCCATGGCGGGAATGTAGCCGGAAAACCGTTTCGGTTCCGTTTCATTCAAGCCGGAATCGGCAGCCGGCGCAAGTCGGGCCGTCAGGCGTAACGGCGCAGCAGCAGATCCTCCAGCGCCCGGATTCCCTGCGCCTCCGCACCCGTGGGGCAATGCGGCCGGTCGGATGGGCTCCAGGCGAAGATGTCGAGATGGACCCAGCGTGCGGTCTTCTCCACGAAGCGGCCGAGGAAAAGCGCCGCGGTGATCGAACCAGCGAAGCCGTCGGTGGTGACGTTGTTGAGATCGGCGACCTTTGACGACAACCCGGCGTCGTAGGGCTTCCACAGCGGCATGCGCCAGAGCGGGTCGGCGCGATCCTCGGCGGCGGCGGCGATGGCCGCAGCCAGCGTGTCGTCGCGCGTGTAGAAGGGCGGCAGATCGGGGCCGAGCGCGACCCGGGCGGCACCGGTGAGGGTGGCCATGTCGACGAGGAGGTCGGGTTCCTCCTCGTCGGCGAGCGCCAGCGCGTCGGCGAGGACGAGACGCCCTTCCGCGTCCGTGTTGCCGATCTCGACGGTCAGGCCCTTGCGGCTCCTGAGCACGTCGCCGGGGCGGAAGGCGTTGCCGGCGATGGCGTTCTCGACGGCCGGCACGAGCACGCGCAAGCGCACGTTCAGGCGCGCAGCCATGATCATCGAGGCGAGACCGAGCACGTTGGCGGCGCCGCCCATGTCCTTCTTCATCAGGAGCATGCTGCTCGACGGCTTGATGTCGAGGCCACCCGTGTCGAAACACACTCCCTTGCCGACGAGGGTGACCTTCGGCGCGTCGTCGGCACCCCAGCGCAGGTCGATCAGCCGCGGGGCGGTCGTCGAGGCGCGGCCAACGGCGTGAACCATCGGGAAGTTCGCCTCGAGCAGGGCGTCGCCGACGATCGCGGAGACCTCGGCGCCGTGGCGGCCGGCGAGTTCCCGGACCGCCGCCTCGAGCGCGTCGGGTCCCATGTCGTTGGTCGGCGTGTTGACAAGATCGCGGGTGAGGAAGACGCCGGCGGCGATGCGTTCGACGCGCGCCCGGTCGACGCCCGGGGGAACGGCGAAGCGGATCGCCGGGCGGTCCTTCTTGCCATACCGGGTGAAGGCGTAGCCGCCCAGGAGAAGCCCGAGGACGGCGAGGTCGGCGGTTGCCGGCGGATCGGCGAAGCGCCAGTCGCCGGCCGGCAGCGCCCGCGCGAGCGTGCCCGTGGCCAGCGGCGCGAACGCGCCGTCGCCGTTGCCGACGCCGAGCAACGCGCCTCCGATCCCTCCGGCCTCGCCGGGAAGGACGAGTACCTTGCCAGCCTCGCCGTCGAACCCGTTTGCCCTCGCCCACGCGAGCGCGCGCGGGTCGATCCCCGTGCTGTCGAGCGCACCCCTTCCGGCAAGATGCACGGGCAGGTAGTCGGCGGCCACGCCGTCATCGACGAGTTCGATTCCCATTGCTTCCTTCTCCGGATTCGCGAGTCGTACCGGGAGGCGATCCTTAACCATCCGTTAGGGTTAACGGAATACTTCTGCGGAGTGAAAACGCGGTCGCGGAAGGACCGCGGCACGGAACGGAGCAGAGCGCCGATGTCGACAGCGCCCAGAACGTCCGCCACGGCGAAGCGGTTGATCAGCGCTTCGCTAGCCGTCGTACTCGCCGCCGGCGTGGCCGGCTGCGCCAACAGGAACATGACCACGGGATCCATCGACCGCGGCAGCGGCAAGCCCGTCGAGCAGATGTCGTCCAGCGAACTGGAAAACGCTGCCGCAACCCTCGGCGAGGCCTTCGCCCGCAACCCGAAGGACAAGGTCACGGCGATGCGCTATGCCGCCGTGTTGCAGATGAACGGACGCACCGACCAGTCGCTGGCCGTCATGCGCAAGCTCGCCATCGGCTACCCGAAGGACCGCGACGTGCTCGCAGCCTACGGCAAGGCGCTCGCGGCCAATGGCCAGCTGGAGCCGGCGCTCGACGCGGTGCGCCGCGCCCAGACTCCGGAGTACCCGGACTGGAAGCTCGTCTCGGCGGAAGGCGCGATCCTCGACCAGCTCGGCCAGTCACAGGAAGCCCGCCTCCTCTACCGCAAGGCCCTCGACCTGAAGCCGAACGACCCGTCGATCCTGTCGAACCTCGGCATGTCCTACGTGCTCGAGGGCGACCTGCGGACGGCGGAGACCTACTTGCGCTCGGCCGCCGGGCAGCCGTCCGCCGACAGCCGCGTACGCCAGAACCTCGCCCTCGTCGTCGGACTGCAGGGCCGCTTCGACGAGGCGGAGAAGATTGCCAGCCAGGAACTGTCGGGCGAACAGGCCCAGGCGAACGTCGCCTACCTGCGCTCGATGCTCTCGCAACAGAACGCCTGGAACCAGCTCAAGGCCGACGACAAGAAGAAGACCAACTGACCGCGAAGCTGTGTGCCGAGCGGTCCTCCCGCAATGACGACGCCCGCGGATGTCCTCCGCGGGCTTCGTCATTCCGGTTCCCGATGGGCCCGAATCCGGTCCGGTGCGGCCAGATCTCCCGCCCCGCCGCGACGCGCGGCCGCGCAGACCGCGGGGCCTTGCCCTACTGCTGGGCCTGGCCGAACACGCCGCGCTCGCTGACCTGGATGCCGGCGGGGCCGAGGATAACGGCGAAAAGAACCGGCAGGAAGAAGAGGATCATCGGCACGGTCAGCTTCGGCGGAAGGGCCGCAGCCTTCTTCTCGGCCGCGTTCATGCGCATTTCGCGGCTTTCCTGGGACAGCACTCGCAGCGCATGGGCGACGGGCGTACCGTAGCGTTCGGCCTGGATCAGCGCCTGGGCGACGGACTTGACCGATTCCAGCCCGGTTCGGCCCGCGAGGTTCTCGTAGGCCTGCCTGCGTTCCTGCAGGAACGACAGCTCCGCGTTGGTCAGAACGAACTCCTCGGCGAGTTCGACCGACTGCGAGCCGATCTCTTCGGCCACCTTGCGGAACGCCGCCTCGACGGACATACCGGATTCCACGCAGATCAGCGTCAGGTCCAGCGCGTCGGGCCAGGCCTTCTGGATCGACGCCTTGCGCTTGGAGGCGCGGTTGGAGACATAGAGCACCGGCGCGTAGAAGCCGCCGTAGGCGACCAGGATGCAGACGAAGGCCTTGATGAACAGCGGCTTGTCCGGCATCCCGCCGAGCAGGAAGAGATAGACCGCCGCCCCGGCGAGGCCGACGAAAGGCAGGACGAGCCGAAAGAACAGAAAGCGGGTCAGCGGGTTCTGGCCGCGGAAACCCGCCATCTTCAGCGAGTTCAACGTCTTCTCGTCGGCCAGTGCCCGCCTCAGGTCGAGGCGCTCGACGATGTTTCGCATGCCGGTCGACTGTTCCTCGCGCAGTCCCCTGCGGCGCCGGTCGGCCTCTGCGGCGAGACGCGCGCGCTGCTTGGCGCGCAGTTCGTCGCGCTCGAGCGCGACCGACTTCATGCGTGCCTTCATCGAGTTGCCGCTGAGCGCCGGCATCAGCGTCAGCATCGTGGCGAAGACCGCCACGGCGACGAGCATCGCGATCACGAACGCCGGATCGGTAACGGCCTTGACGATGGTTTCGCTCATGGAGCCGGCCTCACACTTCGAAGTTCATCATGCTGCGCATCACGAAGATGCCGATCGCCATCCAGACGCCGGAAACCAGCAGGATCAGGTGGCCCGCGCTCGTGGTGAAGAGCGGCATGATGTAATTGGGACTCGACAGGTAGACGAGGAACGCGACGATGAACGGCAGCGCGCCGATGATCACCGCGGAGGCCTTCGCCTCCATGGACAGCGCCTGGATCTTCGCCTTCATCTTCTTGCGATCGCGCAACACGCGCGACAGGTTGCCGAGCGCCTCGGACAGGTTGCCGCCCGCCTGCTGCTGGATCTGGATGACGATGCCGAAGAAGCCCGCTTCCGGGCAGGGCATCGTCTCGCCCATGCGCATGGCCGCCTCGGGTGTGGAAAGGCCGAGCTGCTGCGCCTCGACGATCCGGCGGAATTCCGTCCGCACCGGTTCCGGCGATTCGTTGGCGATGAGCCGGATGCCGTCGTTCAGCGGCAGGCCGGACTTCACCGCGCGGACGATGATGTCGAGCGCATTGGGGAATTCGTTGAGGAACGCCTTGACGCGCCTGTTGCGGCGGAATGCGACGAACCAGCGCGGCAGGCCGAGCGCGCCGGCCAGCAACGCTCCCGGGACAACGATCAGCGGCGCGCCGGCGAGGAAGACCAGCGCGGCGAGCACCACGCCGCAGATGGCCGAGATCACGTAGAAGCGCTCGATACTGACCTGCATGCCGGCCTGGCGGATCTGCACCCTGAGCGGCGCCTTCTTGCTGTTCTGGTCGCGCTGCCGCTGCTTGTTCTCCAGTTCCTTGAGCGAGTCCTGGACCGACTTGCGCCGCTTCGCGGCTTCGGCCAGGCGATCGCGCGACGCCTTGACCGCGGCGCGGTCGGTGTCGGCACGCTTGATCGTCTCAAGACGCCTGCCCGCCTTCTTCTCGTCGGCAATGCGGTTGAAGAGCAGCGCATAGGCGACGGCTCCGGCGCTGATGCCGGCCAGGGCGATGATGGCAAGTGTTTCGTTTTCGAGACCGAACATGAGACTCCAACCTCAGGCAGGCGGTCACTCCACCTGCCGCTCCATCGCCTCGAGAGCATTGGCGAGCCGCTGCTCTTCGCCGTAGTACCTCGCCCGATCCCAGAAACCCGGCCGTCCGACGCCAGTCGACACGTGCTGCCCGAGGAGGCGGCCGTTCTGGTCTTCGCCCTTGATGTTGTAGAGAATGAGATCCTGCGTGATGATCACGTCGCCTTCCATGCCGATCACCTCGGTGACGTGCGTAATGCGGCGCGAGCCGTCGCGCAGGCGCGCCGCCTGGATGATGACGTCGACCGAACCGACGATGATCTCGCGCACGGTCTTCTGCGGCAACGAGTAGCCGCCCATGGCGATCATCGACTCGATGCGGTTCAGACATTCTCGCGGCGAGTTCGCGTGGATGGTGCCCATCGAGCCGTCGTGGCCCGTGTTCATCGCCTGCAACAGGTCGAACACCTCGGGTCCGCGCACCTCGCCGACGATGATGCGCTCGGGCCGCATGCGCAGGCAGTTCTTGACCAGATCGCGCATCGTCACCTCGCCCTCGCCTTCGAGGTTGGGCGGGCGTGTCTCCAGACGCACGACATGCGGCTGCTGCAACTGGAGCTCGGCCGAGTCCTCGCAGGTGATGACGCGTTCCTCGCGGTCGACATAGTTGGTCAGGCAGTTGAGCAGCGTGGTCTTGCCGGAACCGGTACCGCCGGAGATGATGACGTTGCAGCGCACGCGGCCGATGATCTTGAGCACCTCGGCCCCCTCCGGCGAGATGGCTCCGAACTTCACCAGCTGGTCGAGGGTCAGTTTGTCCTTCTTGAACTTGCGGATGGTGAGCGCCGCGCCGTCGATGGCGAGCGGCGGGGCGATGACGTTGACACGACTGCCGTCCGGCAGGCGCGCGTCGCAGATCGGCGACGATTCGTCGACCCGGCGGCCGACCTGGCTGACGATGCGCTGGCAGATGTTGAGAAGCTGCTGATTGTCGCGGAAGCGGATGCCGGTCTGCTCGACCTTGCCGTTGACCTCGATGTAGACGTTCTTCGAGCCGTTCACCATGATGTCGGCGATGTCGTCGCGCGCGAGAAGCGGCTCGAGCGGGCCGTAACCGAGAACGTCGTTGCAGATATCCTCGAGCAGTTCCTCCTGCTCGGCGATCGACATGGCGAAGTTCTTGATCGCGATGATGTCGTTGACGATGTCGCGGATTTCCTCGCGCGCGCTCTCCTGGTCGAGCTTCGCGAGTTGCGAGAGGTCGATCGTGTCGATGAGCGCGGAAAAGACCTGCGACTTCGTGTCGTAATAACCCTCGCTGCGCTCGCGCTGCGGCTTGCGCGGCGCCTCGGGCTGCGGCGCCATCGGCGGAGCCTCGACGGAGCGCCGCTGTGCCGCGGGGGCGGCGGGGCGCGGTTCTGCGGGCCGCAACGGATCGACGAGCGCATCGGTCCGCGCGGGCGGAACCGGTGCGGGCGCAGGCGCGCGAAACTCAGGCACCCGGCGGTTCCCGTCGTCACTGCCTCTCTTACCGAACATGGTCGCCCACCGCCGCTCTCTGTTACTTCTTCGCGCGCTTCAGCCTGGCGAGCAGGTCGCCCAGCCCGGACTTCTTCTTCGCCCTCACTTCGCTTCGCCCGGTGAGCACGTGCGCAATCTCCCTGACCGTGTTCACGATGGCGCTCTGCTTGTCGATTTCGCCGAGCATGCGGCCGTTGTTGGCAGCGTTGCCGAAAAGCTGGGCGTCGAACGGGATCACCGCGAGCGGGGTGAGGCCGAGCGGCTCGGCGAATTCCGCGGGCGATATCTCGGGACGCTTGGGCATGCCGACCTGGTTGATGATCAGACGCGGCGGAATGTCGTTCGGCCGGATCTTCTTCAACGTATCGACGAGGTTCTTGGCGTTGCGCAGGTTGGCGAGCTCCGGCGTCGCCGTGATGACGATCTCCTCGGCATGCATCAGCGTGGAGCGCGTCCAGCCGGTCCACACATGCGGCACGTCGAGCACCACGACCGGCGCGCTGCGCTGGGCGATGTCGATCAGCTGGCTGAAGGCGTCGGCGTCGAAATCGTAGACGCGGTCGAGCGTCGAGGGAGCCGCGAGCAGGGACAGGTGTTCGGCGCACTGCGCAAGGAGACGATCGAGATAGACCTCGTCGATCCGCTCGGGCGCGAAGACCGCCTCGGCGATGCCCTGGGCGGGATCCTGATCGAAATTGATGTTGGCGGTGCCGAAGGCCAGGTCCATGTCGGCCACGACCACTTCGGAATCGAAAAGCGAGGAAACGGCCCAGGCGACGTTGTGGGAGATCGTCGACGAGCCGACGCCGCCCTTGGCGCCGATGAAGGCGATCGCCTTGCCGATCGGCTCGGCATCCGGATCGACGAATATCGCGGAGATGATGCTCACGACGTCGGCCATCGAGACCGGCGCGACGACGTATTCGGAAATGCCCGAGCGGATGAGCTCCCGGTAGAGCCAGACATCGTTGTAGTGGCCGATGATGACGACCTTGGTGTCGGGATCGCAGGTCTCGGCGAGCTGGCGCAGCGAGTCGAGCAGACGCTTGGGCTCGTTGCGCGATTCGATGATGATCAGATTCGGCGTCGGTGCACCCTGGTAATATTCGATCGCGGTTTCGATGCCACCCATGTGGACCTTCAGATGCGCCTTCGACATGCGGCGGTCCTCGGCCGCGCGCTCGATCGGATTGGCGACGCTCTCGGTCTCGCAGAAAGCCTGGATGGAAATTCGCGGGATCGGGCGGAGCGCACGCAGTGCCGCGACGTCGTGCTCGATGTCGCTGTCGTGATCGGTATCGTAGGCCAGATTGCTCATCTTCGCGTGCTCCGCTCCGGAGAGACTAGTACTTGACTTCCTGCGTCCACTCGACGGGCCCGTTCTGCCACTTGTCGATCACGACTCCGCGCCTGCCCGCGTCGATCGACGACGGCTTGCGCGGTCCGAGCAAGTCGGCGGGATTGGCGATCTGGGCGGCGAGGTTGTTCTGATAGGAACAGCCGAAATTCGCGTAGTGCTTGTTTTCCGCGTTCTCGAGAATGTCGGCCGGCCAGCGGCCGCACTTTCCGGTCTGCGCCTGGAGCGCCGTGTAGGCGACGCGGATCGGTGCCGCCGTCTCGGACGGATCCGCCTGGTAGTGCGTCACCGCGATACGGCTGTCAGACACACCGTTAGCCCTCAGTACGGAGACGAAACCGGAAGACGCCTGCGCGGCCGCCACGTCGTTGGCCGAGCCGGACGGCACCATCACGTGCACCACCGGGGCGGCGCTGCGGTCGTAGCGGTTGAGGAACCCTTCCAGCGCGATCTTCTGCGCCTGCGTCATGCCGCGGTCGCTGCTCGCCACCGGCAGATCGAGCGTCCGCTCCTTCTCGGCGATCACGATCGGATGGTTCGTCCGATAGTCGTCGGGGATCGAGCCGACCGTGATGCTGTCGCGGTTCGCGCATCCGGCCAGCAGCGCCGCTGCCGCGACGGCAGCCAGCGGGGCGGCGCGCCAGCGGATCCGGCTCGGTCCGCCAGCGGTGTGATGAGCCTTCATCGGCTTAGACATGGTGCCCGCTCTCCGATCACTTGTAGATGAAGCCGACGACGCCGTGGTATCGGCCGTCCGGCTTGGTGGTCTTCATCGTCCCGTAGACGCGGTTGACGCGCCCGAGGAACATGCCGGCGCCGTCGCTCGCGGCATTGAAATTGTCATCGGGCTTCGACAGTTCGCCGCGGGCCACCGGGCGCGCCAGGTATGGCGTGACGATGATCACCAGTTCCGTCTCGTTGCGGACGAAATCGCGGCTGCGGAACAGCGTGCCGAGCACCGGCACCTTGGCCAAGCCGGGAAGCCCGCCGACCGCCTGCCGGACGTCGTCGCGAACCAGGCCGGCAATCATCATCGAACCGCCGGACGGCAATTCGACCGTGGTGTCGGCGAGGCGCTTGCGGATCGACAGCATGTTGGTGCCGAGACGCTGGCCGCCGGCGGAAAGCGAGACAGACCCCTCCGTCGTCGGCTCCGAGACCTGCGTGCGGATCTTCAGGCTTATGCGTCCGGGCGAGAGGACGACGGGCTGGAATTCGAGGCCGATGCCATATTCGATTTTCTCGATGTCGTAGGTGAGGCTGCCGTTGTCGCTATCGACGTTCTGCCCGGTGACGAGGTTGAAGTCGCCGCCCACACGGAATGTCGCCTTCTCGCCGGAGACGGCGGTCAGCGTGGGCTCGGCGAGCGTTTTCATGACGCCCGACTGCTCCATGGCGTTGATGTAGGCGTCGAGCGCGGAAGTGCCGAGGCTGAGCTGCGACGGCGACAGCGCCTTGCCGAGGCCGGCGATGTTGTCGGAAACGGCGCCCCAGGTGATGCCATTGCTGCCGCCCGAGCCGACGAGGTTGACGCCGAGCTGCTTCATGACGGAGCGGCTGACCTCGGCGACGGTCACCTTCAAGGTCACCTGGTCCTCGCCAACGATCTGCAGCAGGTTGACGATCTGGCTGACCCGGCGCTCCTGGTCGGGATTGTTGATGTCGACGCCGCCCGAGGCCGATCCGCCCGCAGCGGTCTGCGAATACTGTCCCGTCGTCGCTTCGCCGCCCGTGACGAAGATCTGCGCAAGCTGTGCCGCGCGTTGGGCGTCGAGGGGTGTCTCGACGGTGCCGGTCAGCACGACGTTGTCGTTGAGGAGTTCGACGTGGATCTCGGAGTTCGGGATGAAGCGCTTGAGATAGTCCTCGAGACCGGACACGTCCCGTTCGATCTGCAGGTCCAGGCTGACGATCTGCTCGCCGTTCGATCCGAAGACGAAGATGTTGGTCTCGCCGACCGCCTTGCCGAAGAGATAGATGCGTCGGGCCGTGCGCGTCACCGCGTCCGCCACGGAGGGATTGGCGACGAGGATGTCGTAGGCATCCGCCGGCAGGTCGATGACGACCGACTTGTTAAGACCGAGCTTGATGCGCTGGCTGCCCTTCGTCGAAGAGCCGATCGTCACGGTGCCGCCGGCAGCGCTCGCGCTGCCGATGCCCGGCAGCGCGTCGATCGCCAGCAGGCCAACGGCCACGACGCCGCTGACAGCCAGCCTGCACCCGTCCAGCAGAGCCGCCCTGCGGCGCGACACGTGCGGAACCTCTCGCCTTGACCTCATTTCCTGGCTCCTACTTCCGTGACTTCGCCCGACTTGATGAGCCGCACCGTCCCGCGACGCCCGCTCCCGTTGCCCGAGACCAGATAATCGGCCTCCTCGCCCGGTTCTTCCTGAGCGTCCGCGATCGAGCGCAACGCCAGGGTGAGGCGGTCGGCCATCTGCTGGGCCACCGTGATGATCTCCGCCTGCTGAGGCGTGAGTTCCAGCGTCGCCGTCTCGCCGACCTTGACCTTCTTGCCGTCCTCGTCTTCCTGGATCGTCTGGTCGATCGCCAGGACGCGGATGTTCTTGAGGATGGTTTCGGTGATGAAGCCCTCGCCGCCCGAGGCGTTCGACGAGCGGCGGGTCATGATGACGTCGACGAAATCATTGGGCAGGATAAAGCCGCCGGCCGACGTGTCGGCCGAGATCTGCGTCGCGATGGCGCGATGGCCGGCCGGAAGGATGGCGGACATGAAGCTCTGGCCTTCGCCGATGAGTTTGGATCGCCGTACCGGTTCGCCCGAATAGATCGGCACCCGCGCCACTGAACCCTTCAGCTTTTCGATGGCATCCGGTTCGCTTGCCCGCGTAATGAAGTTCTCGTTGACCCCGGCGGCCGGCCACGACTGCCATTCCAGGGCGTCACCGAGCGGCGCGCCCATCGGCACGTCGCTGCCCAGCACGAGGACCTCCGTCAGCTGTATGGCGGGCTCCTTGGGACCGGCATCGACGATCACCTGGGGCGGCGTGTTCGTCGCCATGTTCTTGGCGATGTAGCCGGCACCGCCGGCAGCGGCGACCGCCACGCCCATGATGATCAAACGGGATGCTGCCATGTCCATGCCCTCGCTCGGCAATCCACCTAGCCAAGCCGGACATTGCAGGCTCAATCGTCAAATTACGGTTAACGCAATCCTTACGATCGTGATTAATTTAACGTTTATTCAAATGTGCGGAACGGCCGCGGGCCTGCGGAAACAAGGCGTTTCCGCGCCGCCGGAGACTGCCGTCCGGAGCCGGGCGCGGTCCGCCGGCAGGCACCGGCGCGACCGCACCGGCGAAGGCCTGTTTCGGCAGATGCTCAGATTGCGGTGAGCCGCGCCATCGCCCAGATCATGAGCGGCGAGGCCGGATAGACGAGCAGGCCGCCGATGCCCAGCGCCACGCCGTAGGGAATGCCGACCTCGGAATCGGCGAAATGGCGGAGGAACACGTTGCGCGACGAATAGACCGCGAGCGGCGACTTGCGAAAGACGAGGATCGCCACAGTCAGCACGCCACCGACGAAAGCGGTGACGACGAGATACTGGACGAGCGGAATGCCGAAGCCGAACCAGACCGCCGTGGCGGCCAGCAACTTGGCGTCGCCGCCGCCCATGCCGCCGATGGCAAACAGGGAGAACGTCACGGCGAGCACGCACAGGCCCGCGGCGAGATGCCAGCCGAACGCAGCCCAGTCCATCCCGGTCATCGGCGCAATGGCCGCGAAGGCGACCACCAGGATCACCGAGACCCGGTTGGCGATGGTCATGGATAGGGTGTCGGAGATGGCGGCGAACGCCATGCAGAAGGGGAAGATGACGAATATCGCGGCTTCGAGCATGGCTGTCCCCGTCAACGGATTGCAGGCGAACGATCCTACGCGCGGGCGCTTAATCAAGCGTGAAGCGGCGAGGGCCTGCCCCAGACGAAGAGAGCCGCCCCTTGGGGCGGCTCCCGAAAGCTTCGGCCGAGGCCAGGCGGTATCAGTTGACGCTGTTTTCGAGCGTCGAGCCGATCGCCATGAACTGGTTGTTGATCGAGTTGCCGAGCGCGCCGGCGCCGACCATGATGGCGAGGGCGATGAGGGCGGCGATCAGACCGTATTCGATCGCGGTCGCGCCGGACTCGTCCTTCACGAAGCGTGCAAAAAGCTTGGACATTCGAGAGCTCCTACTCCACGTGTTACAGCACTTCCGTCGAAATTCTTCTGCATCGATCGGATGTCCGGACATTACGAGGAAGGCCTTTCGATGCACTTAAGAAACACCCTTACCGATTCCTTTCACGACTGAGCCTATCCGTGTGGTTAATCGCCCGCTAAGCCGGCGGGGGCGCCGATTCCGTCGTCAGCTCGCCGCGGCGGCCGACGACGTGCAGTGCGGGGCGACGGGGCGGTGAACAGGCGCTCCCGGCGCTTAACCGTTGGTTCACCAATCCCGTTCATATTCGCTTCAGAGAGCTTCCGTTCCCGGAGAATGAGCGAATGGCGCGTCATCACATAGCCTCGTGGGCCAGCAGCGTCCTTGCGGTCGCCGGCGCGCTCTACGCAACCACCGCGGCCTCGGGCGGCGCCGGGATCGAGGTCCTGATGAACCAGGCCAAGATCGTCAAGATCGCGCGCCCGGCCGACACGATCGTGATCGGCAATCCGATGATCGCCGACGCCTCGGTGCAGGACGCGACGACCATCGTGCTCACCGGCAAGGGGTTCGGCGTCACCAACCTCGTCATCCTCGACTCCGACGGAAGTCCGATCGTCGACGAGCAGGTCGTCGTGTCCAGGCACGATCCGCAGTCGGTGCGCGTCTACCGGCGATCGGAGATCCAGACCCTGTCGTGCACGCCATACTGCGAGAGCTCGTACAAGAGCGATGCGGAGCGCACGTCGGAAGCGGAGATGAGCGCCGGCCAGTAGGCAGGGGACCGAGTCCGAGGTTGGTCGCGGACGCCCCGGCGAGGGTTTAACGAAGCCTTACCGGGCCGCATAAAATCCGAGGCGTCGCCCACACCGGGTTTCAACGGGTTTCGGCTAGGCTCCTGTCGATTGCGCAACAGGGGCATTGCGGAACCGCCATGACCAGCAGAGAGCATCCCGGAGAGGTTGTCAGCCCTCCCCGTCCCGCAAGGCGGGGGATCCTCGCGCGTTTCGCCAGGAACCGCAGCGGCAGCACCGCGATCGAATTCACGGCGCTGGCGATCCCCTTTTCGCTGCTCGTCTTCGCCATCCTCGAAAGCTGCATCTCGTTTGCCGGACAGGAAGTGCTCGCCAACACGACCGACGACGTCGCGCGTCTCTTGAGAACCGGCCAGATCAAGGCCGCGGACGTGACGGCGACCTCGCTGCGTACCCTGATCTGCGATCGCCTGAGCGTCATCGTCGCCGACGGCTGCCCCGGTCTCGAGGTCGACCTCCGCGAGGTCGCCACATTCCAGGAGGCGGCGGCGCTCGGCATACCGTACAATGCGGCGAAGGATGACATCATCACCAGCGGTTTCGTGGTCAAGCCGGGAAAGTCGATGTCTAAGAACGCGCTCCGCGTCTTCTACCGCTGGCCGATCATGACCGACATCATGCGCAAGTCGATGTCGAGCCTGAAAGACAACAAGACGCTGCATTTCTCGATGGCGGTCTGGCAGAACGAACCGTTCGACGACTGACCGGGGTCGGGCGTCGAAAGAAGGGGCACCGTAAACATGGGCATCCTGAAGAGAGCCGTTCTCTCCCTTTCCAGCGGCCGGCTGTCGCATCTGGCCGCCGACCGGCGCGGCGTCGCCGCGCTCGAATTCGCGCTCATCGCCCCGCTGCTTCTGTCGATGTACTTCCTGACCATGGAGGTCGGCCAAGGCATCGAGACCAACAAGAAGGTGGGGCGCGCCGCGAGCATGGTCGCCGACCTCGTCACGCAGCAGCAGTCGACGACCAAGGCCGAACTGAACGCCATCCTCGACATCGGCAGCGCCCTCCTTCAGCCCTACAGCCGCAGCAAGCCGACGATCGTCATCACCGCGATCGAGGTGACCGACGAAACGACCCCGAAGGTCAAGGTCGTCTGGTCGCGGAAGATGGTCAACGGCGCTTACAGCGCCGACCAGGCGGCCGGAACCATCACGACCATCCCGAACGCCCTGAAGATCAAGGGATCGTTCCTGGTGCGGGTGCAGAGCAGCCTGGATTATTACCCGGTCATCACCTGGGCGGCGGGCGACAAGGGCATGCTCGGTCTGACCGCGGCCTTCGACAAGCTGGAAATGAGCGAGACCTACTACCTGCGTCCGCGCATGACGCAGTCGATCGCCTGTTCGGACTGCTGATCCGCGTCAGGGCGTCGGCGCGGCGGCAAGCGCCCCGACGGCGTCGATGACGCCCCGGTACTCGTCGTGCGTGGTTGCGACGAAGCCGCCCTGCCGGTGAAACTCGACCAGATCGTAGACGTCGGGCCGCCTGTCCTTCAGACCGACGAGGAAATCGGCGAGCAGGCGTTTGGCCTCGCCGTCCAGCTCGGTGCGCACCGCATGCGGCCCGTAGCGCACGAACGGCGACGTCCAGACGGCGAGGAACCCCGTGGCGTCCATCCCGCGCGTTGCGAGGCGTTGTCGCGTGCCGCCGGCCGGGACCGGCGTACCGTCCGCCGCGACCGGCTCCCAGCCGAGGATGAGATCGACCTCGCCTGCGGCGAAGAGGCGTTCGGCGTCTTCGGCGCTGGCCGCCTCGACGATCGCCGGCGCAGCACCGCCGGCGGCGGCAACGGCCTCGAGCAGGGCGGAGGAGGGTGCGAGCAGTCCGCTCGCGGCGACAGCCACCGGGCGTCCGCCGACCGCGGCTAGCGAGGCGGCGGTTCCGGCGCGCGCGAGGAGCACGGCGCGTGTGCCGGCCGAACCGTCGGCACCCAGCGGCGCAGCGAGGGGCTCGACACAACCGCACAGGCGCCATGCGGCGGCATAGGCCGCCGCCGAATAGATCGCGTAGTCGACGCGGTGATCGGCTTGCGCGGCCGCGAGTGCGGGAAGGTTGCGGGCCACAAGCACCTCGACCGGCATGCCGAGCGCGGCCGCGTAGGCCTCCTTGAGCGCCGGCAGGCCGGCGACGGACGGTCCGGCACCGGGTTCGGCGACCATGCCGATACGGAACGTGCCGAGATCTTCGCGCCAGCCCGCGCGGGCGGGCACGGCGGCAAGCAGCGGAACGGCCACCGCGGCGGCAATTGACGCAATCGTCCTGGAAGTCGGCGGCATGGATCGATTCCTTTGGCCGGGTCAGTGTGCCGGCAACCCGTTGCCGTTTGGTTTCCGAATTGCCAACGCGCCGGCCGACTCTTATGTCTGGACGCGGAAACGGCAGCCTTGGGGAGCCATGAGATGGCGCGCGCCTTCGTCTTCGTCCTCGATTCCTTCGGTGCCGGCGGCGCTGCCGACGCGGCCCGGTTCGGCGACGAGGGGTCCGACACGTTCGGACACATCGCCGAAGCCTGCCGCACCGGCGGCGGCGACCGGGACGGACTGCGGCGCGGTCCCCTCTCGGTTCCCGTCATGCTGTCGCTCGGCCTCGGCCAGGCGGCGCAGACGGCCACCGGCCGAGTCGCCGCGGGGCTGGTCGTCCCGACGACGCCTTCGGCGTTCCACGGCGCGGCCGAGGAGGTGTCAAGCGGCAAGGACACGCCGTCTGGACACTGGGAGATCGCCGGCGTCCCGGTGCCGTTCGACTGGGGCTACTTCCCCAACACCGTGCCGACCTTCCCGCCAGACCTGACCGCGGCGATCATCCGCGAAGCCGGCCTTCCCGGCATCCTCGGCGACTGCCACGCATCGGGGACGGACATCATCTCCCGCCTTGGCGAGGAGCACATCCGCACGGGCAAGCCGATCTGCTACACGTCGGCCGATTCCGTCTTCCAGATCGCCGCGCACGAGACCCATTTCGGCCTGGAACGGCTCTACTCCTTGTGCGAGATCGTGCGCAGGCTGATCGACCCGCTGAACATAGGCCGCGTGATTGCCCGACCCTTCGTCGGCGAGACGCCCGCCGACTTCCGGCGTACCGCGAACCGTCGCGACTATGCCGTTCCGCCACCGGAGCCGACGCTTCTCGACCGCGTGGCGGCGCGCGGCAACAAGGTCATCGGCATCGGCAAGATCGGCGACATCTACGCGCACCGCGGCGTCACCGAGGTGCGCAAGGCGGCCGGCAACATGGCGCTGTTCGATGCCGCGCTCGGGGCGATGGACGACGCCGGCGAGGGCGACCTCGTCTTCGCCAACTTCGTCGATTTCGACACGCTGTTCGGCCACCGGCGCGACATTCCGGGATACGCCGCGGCGCTGGAGGCGTTCGACGCGCGCCTGCCCGAGGCGCTGGGACGCCTGAGGCCCGGCGATCTGCTCGTTCTGACCGCCGATCATGGCTGCGATCCCTCATGGACCGGTACCGACCACACGCGCGAGCGGGTACCGGTGTTCGGCATCGCTCCCGGCCTGCCCGGCGGCGACATCGGCATGCGCCCGACCTTCGCCGACATCGGCGAGACGGTGGCGGAACACCTCGGATTGGCGCCCGGCCCGCACGGGCGCTCGTTCCTCGCGTCCCTCGTCCGGCATGCCTGAGCTTCCCGAAGTCGAAACGGTCAGGCGCGGCCTCCAGCCGGTACTCGAGGGCGCCCGGATCGTGCGCGTGGAGGCGCGGCGGCCGAACCTGCGCTTTCCGCTGCCCGATCGTTTCGCGGAACAGCTCGAGGGCCGGCGCGTCGCTTCCCTCGGCCGCCGGGCGAAATACCTCACGGCGCACCTCGACGCCGGGCCAGCGCTGATCTGCCATCTCGGCATGTCGGGCTCGTTCCGCATCGAGCATGCGGACGGCGCCGCCACGCCCGGCATCTTCCGCCACGAGCGATCGAAGGACGCGGTCCACGACCATGTCGTGCTGCATGTCGAGACTGCTGCCGGCGAGTTGAAGCGCGTCGTCTACAACGATCCCCGGCGTTTCGGCTTCATGCTGTTCGCGGAGCCGGACCGGCTTTCCGAACATCCGCTGCTTGCCGGTCTCGGCATCGAGCCGACCGGCAATGCCCTGGACGGCGACCTGATCGCGGGTCTGTTTCGCGGCCGCGCCGCACCGCTGAAGTCGGCACTGATGGACCAGCGTCTGATAGCCGGGCTCGGCAATATCTATGTCTGCGAGGCGCTGTGGCGCGCCGGCCTTTCGCCGCGCCGCGCCGCGGGGTCGCTCGCCGGCGCCACGGGCAGGTCGTCGGTCCGCGCCGGGCGTCTTGCACAAGCGATCCGCGACGTCCTCGGCGCGGCGATCGAGGCCGGCGGCTCGTCGCTTCGGGATCACAGGCTTACGGACGGAACCCTCGGCTATTTCCAGCATTCGTTCGGCGTCTATGACCGCGAGGGCGAAACCTGCCCACGGCAGGGTTGTGGTGGAACCATCAAGCGGATTGTGCAGAACGGCCGCTCGACTTTCTATTGCCCGGCCTGCCAGCGTTAGCTATCGCTCGGTCGATCACCTGGGAGATCCGACGCCATGGCCTACGACACGATTCTCGTTGAGACACGCGGCAAGGTGGGGCTGATCACGCTCAACCGGCCGAAGGCGCTGAACGCGCTGAACGCACAGGTCATGGCGGAGGTGGTCGCCGCACTGCAGGCCTTCGATGCCGATCCGGCGATCGGCGCCATCGTCATCACCGGCTCCGAGCGGGCCTTCGCCGCCGGCGCCGACATCAAGGAAATGCAGTCGAAGGGCTACATCGACGTCTACATGGAGGATTTCTTCGCCGGTTGGGACGCGCTCGGCCGCGTTCGCAAGCCGGTCATCGCCGCGGTCGCCGGCTACGCTCTTGGCGGCGGCTGCGAACTGGCGATGATGTGCGACTTCATCATCGCGGGCGACAATGCCAGCTTCGGCCAGCCCGAGATCACGCTCGGCGTGATGCCGGGCATGGGCGGCTCGCAGCGGCTGACCCGGTTCGTGGGAAAGTCCAAGGCGATGGACATGTGCCTGACCGGCCGGCAGATGGACGCGGCCGAGGCCGAGCGGGCAGGCCTTGTCTCTCGCGTGGTCCCCGCGGCCGAACTGGTCGAAGAAGCACTGAAGGCCGCCGAGAAGATCGCGTCGTTCTCTCTGCCGGCCGTGTTGATGACCAAGGAGGCGGTCAACCGCGCCTACGAGACGACGCTCGCCGAGGGTATCCGCTTCGAGCGCCGCGTGTTCCATTCCATGTTCGCGCTCGAGGACCAGAAGGAGGGGATGACCGCCTTCGCGGAGAAGCGCAGTGCCGCCTTCAAGAACCGCTGAAACCGCACCGGCACCGTTTCCGGCGCGCGCCGTTTCGGGCGTTGACGGCAGCGGAAAGCTCAACTATAAGCCGGCCACCTGAGGCGGCCCTGCGGCTGCCCCTTTGTTTTTGCGCCCTGCGTCCGACGCGGAAGCGCCATTCAGAAAGCGAGAGAGGCACCATGGCCAACACTTCTTCGGCCAAGAAGGCTACGCGCAAGATCGCCCGCCGCACCGAGGTCAACAAGTCGCGCCGTTCGCGCGTACGCAGCTTCGTACGCAAGGTCGAAGAAGCGCTGGCATCGGGCGACAAGGCGGCGGCCGCTGCGGCTTTCAGCGCGGCTCAGCCCGAGCTGATGCGCGCCGCCACCAAGGGCGTGTTGCACAAGAACACGGCCTCCCGGAAGGTGTCGCGCCTCGCCCAGCGGCTGAAGGCATTGAACGCCTGAACAGGCCTTTTTCGCGCAGATCGAACCCGGTGCTCCGCGCCGGGTTTTTTTGTTTGCCGCCGCATGTCCGGTTGCTGCCGTTGCGTCATGGGAAGGGCATTCTCTTATTTGCCGGCACAGCTGGGCCACGTCGGGGAGACTGCAGTCCTGGAGGCCAGCGTCGCGCGCGACGGTTCACGCAAATTCATTCAACGATATCATATCCTTACGGAAGTTTTTCCACAGGTTGTGAAATGCGCGGGACGGGCTGGCGGGTGCCGGACATGTCAAGAGAAATTTTTAAAAATATTTCCCGACCCGCGTCATTGTGGGTGCGCCGCGGTAAAGGTTTTGAATCAAAACAGTTTATCGAAACGGCGCCTGTAGGAGGATGTAGTAACCCGGTCTCCGGCGGCCGGATTCGTTAAAAAACCGTTAGCCGCGCTCTTGCCCTGTCCGCCGCGAATTTTGTAGTCTGAACGGGTCGGAAGCACGGTCCCTTCGGGCCGTCGACTTAATCAAAATCGCAGCTTTTGCGGCACGGGGCAACACCGTGATCGGCGGAGCCGTGTTTCTCGACGACCGATCGGCAGGCGGGGTCAATCTGCGACCGGACATGAGCGAGCGATCCGGCGTTTCGCCGGACGAGGGTCTGTTGTTGTGCCGTCGAGAGCGACGGCGACGTTTCGGTGCGGGCCACCGCAGCGGGAAAGGAGAACAACCGCCGGGCCAGGCGGACAGTCGATACGAGGAATGCCGGGCGGGTAGCGGAACCTTCAACCCGGCACTGACAGATGCGAATTCGGGGATGACGAAAATGCAGAGCGGCATCGAGAGGGAGGCCATGACCGGCCCTTCCTACACGGCAATCATTGCGGAGGAGGTTGGAGCGGCGGCCATGAACTCCAATGCAGGGGAACGGACATTCGAGCGGGTCAAGGCGCAGCTGAAAGCGCGACTGGGCAGCGAAGTCTATTCCTCCTGGTTCGCCAGGATGAAACTCGCGGAGGCCGGCAAGGGGCAGGTTCGGATTTCGGTCCCGACGGCCTTCCTCCGGTCGTGGATCAACAGCCACTACCTCGAACTCGTCACCGAAATCTGGAAGCAGGAGCAGCCGGACGTCCTCAAGGTCGATTTCATCGTCCGTTCCTCGACGCGCAGCAACCGACCGGCCGAACCCGAGGAGACGGTGGCGCGCAAGCCGTCACGGCAGACGCATGCGGCACTCGCCAGCGGCACGATCGCCGGCCAGCGGGTCGAACGGCCGACTCCCGCACGCCCGGGTGCGACAGACACGGAGCACCGCCATCGCCTGCTCGGCTCGCCGCTCGACGCGCGCTACACGTTCGAGTCCTTCGTCGACGGGCCGTCCAACCGCGTCGCCTTCGCGGCCGCCCAGGCGATCGCCGAACAGGCCCCCAACGCTGTTCGCTTCAATCCGCTGTTCATCCATGCCGCGGTCGGCCTCGGCAAGACCCACCTGCTCCAGGCCATCGCCGCCGCGGCGCTGCGCCGCAACCCTCAGGCGCGCGTCGTCTACCTCACCGCGGAGTACTTCATGTGGCGCTTCGCCACGGCAATCCGCGACAACAACGCGCTGACGCTGAAGGAACAGCTGCGCGACATCGACCTGCTGATCATCGACGACATGCAGTTCCTGCAGGGCAAGTCGATCCAGCACGAGTTCTGTCACCTGATCAACATGCTGCTCGACAGCGCCCGCCAGGTGGTGGTCGCCGCCGACCGGCCGCCGGCGGAACTCGAATCGCTCGAGCCGCGCGTGCGTTCGCGCCTCAATGGCGGCGTGTCGCTGGAAATGTCGGCCCCGGACTATGCCATGCGCCTGGCCATGCTCAAGCAGCGGCTGGCGGCGGCGCGCGCCGACGATCACACGCTCGACATCTCGGAAGAGGTGCTCGCCCACGTCGCCCGCACCGTGACGGGAAGCGGACGGGAACTCGAAGGCGCCTTCAACCAGCTCCTGTTCCGCCACTCCTTCGAGCCGCAGATCACCGTAGACCGCATCGACGAGATCCTCGGCCATATCTACCGCGCGGGCGAGCCGAAGCGCGTGCGCATCGAAGACATCCAGCGCGTGGTGGCACGTCACTACAACGTGTCGAAGACGGAGCTCCTGTCGAACCGGCGCACGCGCACGATCGTCAAGCCGCGCCAGATCGCCATGTACCTGTCGAAGGTGATGACACCGCGCTCGCTGCCGGAAATCGGCCGCCGTTTCGGTGGCCGCGACCACACAACGGTGCTCCACGCCGTCCGCAAGATCGAGGACCTCTCGACCACCGACAGCGCGCTTGCCCAGGAAATCGAGCTTCTGCGCAGGCTGATCAGCGAACAGGCCTGAGGCGACACGACTGCCTTGGCAGCACCGGCGGGAGATATCCCAAGGAAAGCCCGCGACGGCGGCCGCGAGTCGCCCCGCGGGCTTGCGTTTGCGGGCTTTTTGCTATCAGTTTGCAGCGATTCTGTGCCTTTTGCGGCCTTCCGCGGCAGCGCCTTTGTGCGGAAATCGACGTGAAAATTTCTAGCGAGACGGCCCGTCATGCGTGTGGTTCTTGAACGTTCCAACCTCCTCAAGACGCTCAACCACGTCCACCGTGTGGTCGAGCGGCGCAACACCATCCCGATCCTGTCGAACGTGCTGCTTTCGGCGTCCGGCTCGAGCCTCGAACTGAAGGCGACCGACCTCGACCTGGAGATCACGGAGGCAACCGCGGCGGCGGTGGAACAGGGCGGTGCCACCACCGTGCCGGCGCACCTGCTCTACGAGATCGTGCGCAAGCTGCCGGACGGCTCCGAGGTGATGCTGAAGACCGATGCCGACGGCAACGCCATGTCGGTGATCTCCGGGCGGTCGAGCTTCCGCCTGCAGTGCCTGCCGCAATCCGACTTTCCCGAACTCTCGGCCGGCTCGTTCTCGCACATCTTCCGAGTCGAATCCGCGGCGTTGCGCAAGCTGATCGACAAGACGCAGTTCGCCATCTCGACCGAGGAGACGCGCTACTATCTGAACGGCATCTTCCTGCACACCCATGAAGCGGGCGGAAAGCTGACGCTGCGCGCGGTGGCGACCGACGGCCATCGCCTTGCGCGGGCCGAAATGGAGGCGCCGGCGGGATCCGAGGGCATGCCGGGCATCATCATCCCGCGCAAGACGGTCGGCGAACTGCAGAAACTGGTCGACGATCCGGACATCGCCGTGACGGTCGAACTCTCGGACACCAAGATCCGCTTCACCATCGGCAGCGTCATCCTCACCTCGAAGCTGATCGACGGCACGTTCCCGGACTACCAGCGGGTGATTCCGACCGGCAACGACAAACGCCTGATCCTCGACCGGCAGACCTTTGCCGCGGCGGTCGACCGCGTCTCGACGATCTCGTCGGAACGCGGACGCGCCGTAAAGCTGTCGATCGCCGACGACAGCGTCACGCTTTCGGTCAACAATCCGGATTCGGGCAGCGCGACCGAGGAACTGGCGGCGGACTACGCTTCGGATCCGATCGAGATCGGCTTCAACGCCAAGTACCTGCTCGATGTCGCCGGACAGCTTTCGGGAACGCAGGCCGAGTTCATGCTCGCGGATGCCGGTTCGCCGACGCTGATCCGCGACACGGCCGACGAGCAGGTACTGTACGTCCTCATGCCGATGCGGGTCTAGGGCGACGCGCGCGACGACGCGGGCGACGCTGCACCGCCGGAGACCGGCCGATGGCGGATGAACAGATCCATATCAGCCGGCTGTCCCTCTCCGACTTCCGCAACTATGCATCGCTGACCCTTGCGCTCAAGCCGGGACTTGTCGTCTTCACCGGCGACAACGGCGCCGGCAAGACCAATCTGCTCGAGGCGATCTCCTTCCTGACGCCCGGGCGGGGCTTGCGCCGCGCCGCCTACGAGGAGGTCGCCCGCGAGGGGGCGGCGGACGGATTTGCCGTGCATGCGCGGCTGGAAGGCCCGTTCGGCACCTGCGAGATCGGCACAGGAACAGGACGCGGTGCCGGCGTGGAAAGCGGCCGCCGCATCCGCATCAACGGCGCAAACGCCCGTGGCGCGGAAGAACTGCTCGACTGGCTCCGCGTCACCTGGCTGACGCCGTCGATGGATACGCTGTTCACCGGCCCGGCCGGAGACCGGCGCCGCTTCCTCGACCGGCTGGTGCTCGCGACCGATCCCGGCCAGGGACAGCGTATGCTCGACTACGAGAAGGCGATGCGCGGCCGCAACCGCCTGCTCGTCGAAGGCGGCCGCGACGCCGGCTGGTTCGACGCGATCGAGGCACAGATGGCCGAGACCGGTACGGCGATCGCGGCAGCGCGGGTGGAGATGGTGCGGCTTCTCGCCGCCATGGTGGGGCGGCTCCCCGACACCGGCCCTTTCCCGCGGGCCGATCTCGCCGTCGCCGGCACTGTCGAGGACCTGCTCTCGCAGAAATCGGCGCTCGATGCGGAGGAGGATTTCCGCGCCTTGCTCGCCGAGAACCGCTGGAAGGACCGGGCCGCCGGACGCACGCTGGAAGGCCCGCACCGCTCCGACCTCCTGGTGCGGCACCGGCAGAAGGCGATGGCCGCCGAACTGTGCTCGACGGGCGAGCAGAAGGCGCTGCTGATCGGCATCATGCTGTCGCATGCGCGGCTGTGCGGCGAGGTCTCCGGCGCCGCGCCGATCCTGCTCCTCGACGAGGTCGCCGCCCACCTCGACGCCAGCCGGCGCGGAGCGCTATTCGAGATCCTCGAGGGACTCGGCAGCCAGGCCTTCATGACGGGCACCGACCCCGTGCTTTTCGACAGCATCGCCGGTCGGGCCCAGATGCTGCATGTCGCCGGCGGCGCGGTGAGCGCTTCGGACGACGGCTGACAACAGGCGGCGTAGCGCCTATCTTCGCAGCATGGCAGCCCGGACCCCGCCCATCACCCAGCCGCTCTCCGACGACGAAATCGAGCGTTACGCGCGCCATATTGTGCTGCCCGAGATCGGCGGTCCGGGACAGCAGCGTTTGAAGCGCGCCCGCGTTCTGGTGATCGGCGCCGGCGGGCTCGGTGCGCCCGTGCTCGCCTACCTCGCCGCGGCCGGCGTCGGCACGATCGGTATCGTCGATGACGACACGGTGTCGCTGTCCAACCTGCAGCGACAGGTGATCCACGATACCAGCACCGTCGGCACCGCGAAGACCGAGAGCGCCGCCGCTGCGCTGAAGCGCCTCAACCCCAACGTGGCCGTCGAACTTCACGGGGTACGGCTGACCGCGGAGAACGCCACCGCCCTTGTCACGGCCTACGACCTGACCGTCGACGGTTCCGACAATTTCGAGACGCGATATCTCGTCGCCGACGCCTGCGAGGCCGCAGGGCGGCCGCTGGTGCACGCCGCGGTCGGGCGCTTCGACGGTTCGATCACCGTGCTCATGCCCCACGAGAAGGATGCCGGTGGCCGACCCTTCCCCTCCTACCGCGATCTCTTTCCCGAACCGCCGCCGCCCGGCCTTGTGCCGTCCTGCGCCGAGGCCGGGGTGCTCGGCGCGCTGACCGGCGTGATCGGCACGCTGCAGGCCATGGAGACGATCAAGCTGATCGCCGGCATCGGCGAGCCGCTTGTCGGCCGGCTGCTGCTCTACGACGCACTCGGGGCCAGGTTCGACACGGTGAGGTATCGCCGCCGTGACTGATACGACGACGCAGAACGCCGTCACCGTCCTTCAGCCGGAATCCGATTTCAACCGCAGGGACGAGTTGCTCGACCTCGTCCGGCGGTCCTGTCCGGCCACGAATCGCGTCGTCGGCCCGCCGTCCTCGGTGCACGGGCTGACGCCGGCATCCCTCGCTAAAAGAGCCCGACGGGAGTCGCTCCTTCCGGCCTTCGTCGGCAGCACGCTCGCTGGCCGCGCGTTCCTCGCCGACAGGGGCGATCACCTTCCTGTCGGCAAGCTCGCCGTCGAGCCGGGAATGCAGGTCAAGGGCGTCGCACGGACGCTGACGGACGCCGCCGAGCGACACGCCCGCGGGTCCGGCCGCACGGCGCCGGAGTTGCAGGCACGCATCGAGCTGACCGCCGATCGGGCGGCCTTCGCCCGGCTCGGACTTTGCGGGACCGGCGGCACCGCGACTGAAGGCTCCGACCGGCCGCCCTCGGTGACGAGGATGAAGGAACTCGCCTGATGGTAGCATTGTCCGACGAAGAGGCAGCGATCGCCGGAGGCCGCGACGGGGCCGGCGCGGCGATGGCGATGCGAATCGTCGCCGACAGCGCCCGCTTGCTCGGGGCGCCGCGGCTGATCCCGATCGCCTCGGCGCATATCGACGGCGCCCTCTACCACGGCGATTCCGGCACGCTGTTCGCCGAGCGGCTGGTCGAGGGCGGCGCGCGGGTCGCAGTGCGCGCCACGCTGAATGTCGGCGCGCTCGACCTGACCGGCTGCTCGCGCGACCGCCTGCCTCCGCATGAGCGCGGCATGGCGCGGCGCATGATGGACGCCTACCGGGCGCTCGGCTGCGAACCGAGCTGGACCTGCGCGCCCTACCAGGCCGGGCACCGGCCCGCGCTCGGCAGCGACGTCGCCTGGGGCGAATCCAACGCCGTGGTGTTCTGCAACTCAGTGCTCGGCGCGCGAACCAACCGCTACGGCGATTTCCTCGACATCGCCTGCGCCATCGTCGGGCGCGCGCCGGATTACGGGCTGCACCGTCCGGAGAACCGCGCGGCGACGACCGTCTTCGACGTCGGCACGCTGCCGCGTTCGTTTCTCGCTTCGGAGATAGCCTGGCCGATCCTCGGCAGCCTGTTCGGCAGGAGTGTCGGCACCGACATCGGCGTCGTCGCCGGCGTCGAACAGCATCCCGGCGAGGACGCGCTGAAGGCGTTCGGCGCTGCGGCGGCCTCGTCGGGCGCCGTCGGCCTCTTCCACATCGCCGGTGTCACGCCGGAAGCGCCTGATGTCGCCACAGCGCTCGCCGGATGCCAGCCTGCCGCAACCATCGTCGTGACACCGGAGATGGTCGCGGACGCACGGTCGCGGCTCTCCACTGCGCACAGGCCGCAGCGGATCGACGCGGTGGCGATCGGCAGCCCGCACCTGTCGCTGGCCGAGTTCGAGAAGCTCGCGCGGCTGATCCGCGGCCGCCGTCTCGCCGTGCCGATCCACGCCTGCACCGGCCGGCACGTTCTCGCCGGGCTCGACCGGCTGGGCCTGAGGGCGCCGCTCGGCGAAGCCGGCGTGAACATCGTCGCCGACACCTGCGTCGTCGTAACGCCGATCCTGCCCGAGCTGGCCGGCGGCGTGCTGATGACCAATTCGGGCAAGTTCGCCCACTACGCGCCCGGCAACACCGGTTACGACGTGCTCTACGCCTCGCTCGCCGAATGCGTCGAGAGCGCGGTCGCCGGCCGGCCGGTTCTGGCGGAGCCGGCGGCATGAGAGAGATCGCCTGCGAGATCCTCGTGGACGGACCCGCCGCCTCCGGTCCGGCGCTTGTACTGACGGCGCCGATCAGCTTCTGGGGCGGCGTCGCCCCGAAGACCGGCCGGATCGTCGACGTGCGCCATCCGCAGCACGGCGCAAACATCGCCGGCAGGATATTGTTCCTCCCCGGCACGATCGGTTCTTCGTCGGCGTCCGCCGTGCTGCTGGAACTGGTCCATGCCGGCCGCGCGCCGGCCGCGATCGTGCTCCACGAACCGGACGCCATCCTGCTGCTCGGGTTGATCGTCGCCCGCGAGATGGGCTGGGAGACGCCGCCGGCGCTGCGTCTGGACAGGACCATGCACGGGCGATTTGCCGGCCGTCCGGTGACGGTCGGCGCCGACGGTTCGATCGTGGAAGCCTGAGATCACACGCGGTTCGGCAGGACGCGATCCGGCGGCCGATGGCCGTCGAAGAAGGTGCGGATGTTGATGATCACCTTCTCGCCCATGTCGATGCGGCCTTCGATCGTGGCCGAACCCATGTGTGGAAGGATCACCACCTTGCCCTTGGCCGCGAGCTTGACCAGCTTCGGATTGACCGCGGGCTCGTGTTCGAAGACGTCGAGCGCGGCACCCGCCAGCTTTCCGTCCTGCAGCATCTGCACCAGCGCGTTCTCGTCGATGATGTCGCCGCGCGCCGTGTTGACCACGTAGGCAGACGGCTGCAGCAAGGCCAGGCGCCGCGCCGAGAGGAGATGGAAGGTCGCCGGCGTCGAAGGGCAGTTGACGGAAATGATGTCCATCCGGGCGAGCATCTGGTCGAGGCTCTCCCAGTATGTCGCCTCCAGCTCGTCCTCGATCTGCGGCGCGACCTTGTGGCGGTTGTGGTAGTGGATCGACAGGCCGAAGGCCTTGGCGCGGCGGGCAACCGCAGTGCCGATGCGGCCCATGCCGACGATGCCGAGGCGCTTTCCCCAGATGCGCCTGCCAAGCATCCAGGTAGGCGACCAGCCCGCCCACTTGCCGTCACCCCTCAGCACGTTGGCGCCCTCGACGAGGCGCCGCGGCACGGCGAGCATCAGCGCCATGGTCATGTCGGCGGTGTCCTCGTTGAGGACGTTGGGCGTGTTGGTGACGGTAATGCCCTGCCGCATGGCCGCGGCCACGTCGATATTGTCGACGCCGTTGCCGAAATTGGCGATCAGCTTCAGGTTCGGACCGGCCTGGGCGATCAGCGCCTGGTCGATGCGGTCGGTCACGGTCGGCACGATCACGTCGGCTTCCTTGACCGCGGCGACAAGCTGCGGCTGCGTGAGCGGCCGGTCGTCGACGTTCAGCCGCGCATCGAAGAGCTCGCGCATGCGGGTCTCGACCTGGTCGGGCAGCTTTCGCGTTATGACGACAAGGGGCTTTTTCCTGCCGACCATTATGTCCTCTTACCGGGATCCCGTTGAGACCTCTTTAACCAAGACGGGCGAGACTTGGAACCGGCTCGGCCTCTCCGCCTGTGTACCAAGCGCCACGGGCGAAGACAAAGAAAAAGGGGCGTGGCGACCGGGTCCGCCCGACCCTGCAAAGCAGACATAGGAACGAACGTGCCAGTCTCGATGCCGCTCCGATCGATCGTTGCAGCAGCCCTGTGCGCCCTCGTCACGGCCTTCCCCGTCACTCCTCCGGCCGCGGCGCAGAGCGCGGCGGCGCAGAACATCAACCGCGGACCGAGCGGGCTGCCGCTGCCGCGCTTCGTCAGCCTCAAGTCCGGCCGGGTCAACTCCCGCATCGGGCCCGGCCTGAACTACGCCGTCGACTGGATGTACCTGAAGCCCGGCCTGCCGGTGGAGATCATCCAGGAATACGACAACTGGCGACGGGTGCGCGATTCCGACGGCGCCGAGGGCTGGATCAACCAGTCGCTCCTGTCGGGAAAGCGAACCGGAATCGTCGCGCCCTGGCAGCGCGGCAAGGACGTGACGGTGGAACTCAGATCCGACCCGGACGAAGCGGCGGCGCTCGTCGCCCGTGTCGAACCGGGCGCGGTCGGGACCATCCGCAGTTGCAACGGAACCTGGTGCGAGATGAATTTCGAGGGAACCCGCGGCTGGATCACTCAGGCGCTCGTCTGGGGCGCCTATCCGGGCGAGTACATCCAGGACTGACCGGACGGTTCAGGCGTCGCGGCGCGGGCGCAGCCGGACGACAATGTCGACATTCGCTATTTCCATGCCTTCCGGCGGCTGCGGAAGGTTGACGACGCGCACGGGGGTATCCGGAATGTCGTATATCTTGTTCTCGCCCTCGATGTAGAAGTGATGGTGGTCCGAGGTGTTGGTGTCGAAATAGGTCTTCGCACCCTCGACGGCGAGAATGCGCAGCATGCCCGCCTCGGTGAACTGGTGCAATGTGTTGTAGACGGTCGCCAGGGACACCGGCACGCCCGCCGACTGCGCCTCTTCATGCAGTTCCTCGGCCGAAAGGTGCCGGTTGCCCTTGGCGAACAGCAGCGAAGCCAGTGCCAACCGCTGGCGCGTCGGACGCAAACCGGCGTCGCGCACGCGCTTGTCGATCGACTGTTCGTCCTTCGCCTTGAGCGGATCCATGGGCCCGTTCTAAATTCGACCCGGCCACGGCACGAAAACCCGTGGCCGCGAGGGTCATCCCAACCGTGCGCCGACATATATTCTTTCGCGCCCCCCCGATCAAGCGCGCCACGTTGACCGCCACGAGCGGGCGGGATAAGCGCTGTCGGCGGTTTCCGGTCCAAGCGGGACTGTGTTAGGAAAACGTGACATAGACGGCGCGCCCGACGCAGCCGTCGAAGGGGAACGAAACGATGCCCGAGAAGAAGTCGAGCTATACCTTCGAGGAACTGCTCGCCTGCGGCCGCGGTGAACTGTTCGGGCCGGGCAACGCCCAGCTTCCGGCGCCGCCGATGCTCATGTTCGACCGCATCACGGACATCCAGGAAGAGGGCGGCGAATTCGGCAAGGGATATGTCCGCGCCGAACTCGACGTCCGGCCCGACCTCTGGTTCTTTCCCTGCCACTTCATCGGCGATCCGGTGATGCCGGGATGCCTCGGGCTCGACGCGCTCTGGCAGATGAGCGGCTTCTTCCTCGGCTGGCTCGGCGAGCCCGGCAAGGGCCGCGCGATTTCCACCGGCGAGGTCAAGTTCACCGGCATGGTGACGCCGGCAACGAAGAAGGTGGTCTACGGCGTCGATTTCAAGCGCGTGATGCGCGGCCGGCTCGTGCTGTCGATCGGCGACGGCTGGCTGCAGGCCGACGGCGAGACGATCTACAGGGCCACGGACCTCAGGGTCGGCCTGTTCAAGCAGGCGGCGGCCTGACGGCGCCGGAACCGCAGACCACGGAGAGCCAGATGAGACGCGTTGTAGTCACCGGCCTCGGTATCGTTTCGTCGATCGGAAACGATGCCGCGGAAGTCGAAGCGTCGCTTCGCGACGCGCGCTCGGGAATCACGCATTCCGACGACTTCGAGAAGCACGGCTTCCGCTGCCAGGTGTGGGGTGCGCCGACGCTCGATGCCTCCACGCTCGTCGACCGTCGCGCCATGCGCTTCCTCAGCAAGGGCGGCGCGTGGAACCACGTCGCCATGCTCCAGGCGATCGCGTCTGCCGGCCTCGCCGAGGGCGAGTTCACCAACGACCGCACCGGCATCATCATGGGTTCGGGCGGTCCTTCGACGAGGACGATCGTCGAGGCGGCCGAGATCACCCTGAAGAACAACAGCCCGAAGCGCATCGGCCCGTTCGCGGTGCCGAAGGCGATGTCGTCGACGGCGTCGGCGACGCTCGCCACCTGGTTCAGGATCCACGGCGTCAACTACTCGATCTCGTCGGCCTGCTCGACCTCGGCGCACTGCATCGGCAACGCCTACGAACTGATCCAGTGGGGCAAGCAGGACATGATCTTCGCCGGCGGCCACGAGGATCTCGACTGGACGATGTCGAACCTCTTCGACGCCATGGGCGCCATGTCGAGCAAGTTCAACGACCGCCCCGCGGTCGCCAGCAGGGCCTACGACGTCGATCGCGACGGCTTCGTCATCGCCGGCGGCGCGGGCGTCCTCGTCCTCGAGGAGCTGGAGCACGCCAGGGCGCGCGGCGCCAGGATCCTCGCCGAGATCGTCGGCTACGGCGCGACGTCGGATGGCTACGACATGGTCGCGCCGTCGGGCGAAGGCGCGATCCGCTGCATGCGCCAGGCCTTGTCGACGGTTTCCGGGCCGATCGACTACATCAACACCCACGGCACCTCGACGCCTGTCGGCGACAGCAAGGAGATGGCGGCGATCCGCGAGGTTTTCGGCGACAGGATCCCGCACATCAGTTCCACCAAGTCGCTGACGGGCCACTCGCTCGGCGCGGCCGGCGTGCAGGAATCGATCTACTCGATCCTGATGATGAACGCCGGTTTCATCGGCGAGAGCGCCCACATCGAGAACCTCGATCCAGAGTTCGACGGCATGCCTATCGTGCGCAAACGCATCGACAACGCCAGGATCGAGCGCGCGCTGTCGAATTCCTTCGGCTTCGGCGGCACGAACGCGACGCTGGTCTTCCAGCGCTACGACGCCTGAGGTCTCCCCGACATGAACGGTTTGATGAACGGCAAGCGCGGCCTCGTCATGGGTGTCGCCAACGACCATTCGATCGCCTGGGGCATCGCGCGACGCCTCGCCGAACACGGGGCAGCGATGGCCTTCACCTACCAGGGAGAAGCGTTCGGGCGCCGCGTCCGGCCGCTGGCGGAGAAGGTCGGCGCGTCGCTCGTGCTGCCGTGCGACGTCGAGGACAGCGCCTCGGTGGACACCGTGTTCCGGACGCTCGGATCCGAATGGGGCTCGCTCGACTTCGTCGTGCACGCCATCGGCTTCTCCGACAAGAACGAGCTGAAGGGCCTCTACGCGGACACGAGCAAGGAGAACTTCGTCCGCACGATGGTCATTTCCTGCTATTCGTTCACCGAAGTCGCCCGGAAGGCGGCGGCACTGATGCCGGCCGGGGGGACGATGCTCACCCTGACCTACGCCGGTTCGGTGCGGGTCATGCCGAACTACAACGTCATGGGCGTGGCGAAGGCCGGCCTCGAGGCGAGCGTGCGCTATCTCGCCAACGACTACGGTCCGCGCGGAATCCGCGTCAACGCGCTCTCGGCCGGGCCGGTGCGCACGCTCGCCGGCGCCGGCATCTCGGACGCGCGCTACATGTTCTCGTATCAGCAGCGCAATTCGCCCCTCAGGCGCACCGTCACCATCGACGAGGTCGGGGGATCGGCGCTCTATCTGCTTTCCGAACTTTCGTCCGGCGTGACCGGCGAAGTCCACTATGTCGATTCCGGCTATCACATCGTGTCGATGCCGACGCTCGACGAACTGAAGAAGTCGTCCGACCAGGCAGATTGACGATTCGGTAAAATCCGATCGTTCCCGGGAAACCGAATTTAAGGACCGGTCGGTTAGGGAATGGCGATACGGGGGAACCTCATGTCATCGACCAGCCATCCCAACCGCAGCCCGGTATTCCGGTTCATAACGATCGCGGCGTCGGGCATGGGCAGTTTCGTGCTCGGTCTTTGGGGCATGAAGTTCGGCTTCGGCGACGGGCTGGGCGGTCTCTCGGTGCAGATGATCGGCGCGGTGGTCGCGTCCTTGTGCGCGCTCGCGGCCGGCGGCGCCGCACTTTCCTTCTTCGCAGGCGTGGACGAATCGGCCAGCTACGTCTTCAAGGAGACCCAGATCGACAAGCTCACCGGCCTTGCCGGAAGGACGGCGATGATCGGCCTCATCGCCGAAGCCGCGTCCGGCTGCACGCGCACCGGGGAACCGGTGTACCTCATCGACATCGACATCGACCGGTTCAAGCAGATCAACGATTCCATCGGCTACACGCAGGGAGACCAGCTGATTGCGGCCTTCGCCGAACGCCTGAAGCGGTCCCTTCCGGAGGGCGTGCAGATCGGCCGCATCGGCGCCGGTGAATTCGCGATCCTCCATCCCGACCCCGGTGGCGAGTTCTCGATCGAGGAAGCCGTCGAGCAACTGATCGAGAGGCTGATGGAGCCCTACCAGCTGAGGACTCACCTGCAGTCGGTGAACCTCTCCGTTGGCATCGTCGCCATTCCCAAGGACGGCCACGACCCGATCCTGCTCTTGCGCCGCTCCAACCTCGCCCTGCAGCATGCCCGGGCCACCCGTCTCGGCTCGTGGTCGGTCTACCTGCCGGAGATGGGACAGGTCGCCGACTACCGGCAGTGGGTGGAATCGGAGCTGCACATCGCGTTCGAACGCGGCGACTTCGACCTGCACTACCAGCCGCAGCTCGACCTCACGTCGGGCCGCGTCGTGGGATACGAGGCGCTGATCCGCTGGAAACACCCGGCACGCGGTATGATCCCGCCGATGGAGTTCATCCCGATCGCGGAGGAAACCGGCATGATCGGCCTGCTCGGCGAATGGGTGCTCAAAAAGGCTTGCGCCGACGCGCGCTACCTGCCCGACGACTGCTTCGTGGCCGTCAACATCTCTCCCGTGCAGTTCATGACCAAGGACTTCCTCGGCATCGTCAGACGGGCGCTGGAGACGACGGGCATCCGGCCTCAGCGGCTCGAGCTCGAGGTGACCGAGACGGCGATGATGCAGGATCGTGACCATGCAGCCGTCATCCTGAAGGCGCTTTCGGAGATGGGCATCTCGGTGGCGGTGGACGATTTCGGCACCGGATACTCCAATCTCTCCTACCTCATCGACTTCCCTTTCCAGAAGCTGAAGATCGACCGCTCCTTCGTCAGCCGGATCGATACCGACCAGAACACCGGCGCCGTCGTCTCGACCATCGTCGGGCTGTCGCGCGCGCTCGGCGTGCACACGATCGCGGAGGGCGTCGAGACGGAGAACCAGGCGACCCTGCTACGCGCCGCGGGATGCGAGGTCGTCCAGGGATATTTCTACGGCAAGCCGGCGCCGCTCCAGATCCACAACGGCGCCGTTGCGCCCGTGCGCATGGTGCACTGAACGCGACGGGCCTTTCGGGCAGCGCGCTCAGCGTGTCGCGGCGAAGGTCTTGAAGCCGCCCTCCCGGCCGGTTTCGCGCCAGTCGGCGAACAGATCGCCGAGCGTCGCCTCGTAAGGCAACTCGCGGTTCGCCACCATGAACAGCCTGCCGCCCCGGCGCAGGGCAGCCGCGGCCGACCGTATCATGTCGCGGCCGATCCCGGGCTCTGCGGCGCGGCCCCGGTGAAATGGCGGGTTCATGACGATCGCATCGTACCGGTCCGGCACCGGCTCGTTGGCGAGATCCTGCCAGAAGAAACGGGCCGCAGCGAAATCGGCAAGGTTGGCCTTCGCCGCCTCCAGCGACTCGTAGTCGGCCTCGTAGAGGTCGATCCGCGCGACGGCGGGGCAACGCCGGGCGACTTCCGCGGCGAGATAGCCCCAGCCGGCGCAGAAATCGGCGACCGAGCCGGCAAGGTCCGCCGGAAGGCTCCGGACGAGCAGCCGCGAGCCGGCGTCGATCGCTTCGTGGGAAAACATGCCCGGCGCGGCGACGAAACGGCCGTCGATCGTCTTCCGTTCGTTGCCGGCACGGAGCGCGGCAACGATCCCGGCGACGTCCACCGGCCGGCGTAGCCAGAACGCGGTGCCGTGATATTTGGGGAGGCGGTCCTCGACCGGAAGAACACCGGAAACACGGGTCGCCAACCCGCCGATGCCGTCCGCCCTGGCGCCGGCGACGACGACCAGTCCGCCGGGCACTGTCCTTTCCAGCGCCTCGGCGACACGCATCTCGTTCAGCCCCCGGTGACGCCCCGCCAGCACCAGCGCCAAATCGTAGCCGCTGCCCTCCGGGACCGGCGACACGGAGAACCCTGCCCGCTGCAGGGCGAGGAAGTCGGGACGAAAGCCCTGAACGCAGTCGATGGCCGGGGGGAAATCCTTCGGATGGCGAAAAGAGCCCGGTGCGCCGACGAACAGCACCCGCGCGGTCGGCGCGGGCAGATCGACCGCGCCGCAGGCGAACGGATGGAAGAGCGTCTTCAGGGGCTCGGCGGTCATGCAGCGGCAGGTCGGTTTCCGGCACTCAGAGGGTCTTCGATCTGTACTCGAAAACCAGGTGGTCGGGCTTGGTGCCAGTCTGGCGGCAGTTGGCATCGCGCACAGGGCGATTCCCGTGCAGATCGACCCTCGTCCAATCGGCGGAGACCGTACCGGACACGGCGTAGGCGATCGGCCCGCATTTCGCCGAGAAGATGAAGGCCTGACCCTGGTAGGTCTTGCCGGACAGCTTGCCCTTGAAGAGCACTGTGCCCGGGGTCACGCCCGCCTTGGCGATCAGTTCGCGCGGCTTCTCGTAATAGAAGACGCGGGAATCCCCCTGGGCGGAGAGCGCCATCAGCGAACCGTTGTGATTCCAGTAGCTGGAAACCTTGTAGTAGCTGCCTGCGGCGGCCGCCTCCGCCACGGCGGGTGAAGGCTCAGGCGGAGCGGGCACTGGCATGGGGGGCGCTGGCGCCTCGATGATCGCGGGCGCTGGCGAACCGTCGCTCTCCGACCGGGACGGCGCGGCGGCGAGCCGCCGGCGCACCGCGCTCGCGCAGAAGCCGTCGGGATAGCGTTCCAGATAGGCCTCCATCATCAGGGTGCTGGCGCCGTCGCCAAGACGCTCGCACATGGCGATGTCGTCGGCCGAAGGGGCCTTCGTTCCGGCCGAAGGCTCGCTCGACGACTGTCCGGCGATCCGGGCGGGCGCCTCGCTCCTGCCGCCGAGAAAGACGTCCGAGAGGAACATGTCGTCCCACCAGGGGAACTGGCGCTGGTTGGTGGCGTGATAGACGGCATTGCGCACCCGGCGAAGGACCGACTGGATCTCGATGTCGGGCTTCGACAGATAGTCGATGAGGCCGGCCGTGAAGGGAGAATTCTTCCCCTCCCCGTCGAAGGCGACGCGGCCGGGCTCCGTGGCGAAGGCAATGAGCGTGTCGGTATTCGTGGCGTAGAGCGGTTTCAGCCCGAGACTCGTCGCCCCCCGCGTCGCCGCCGTGGGCAGGGGATTGTTGCGACAGGCATCGATCAGCACGATCTTGATCTTGGCGCCTGCGCGGACCATCAGCTCGATGACGCGGTCGAGGCGGTATCCCTGGTTGATCAGGTCGACGTCGGTGCGGATGTCGGCACCGACAGGGAGCATGTAGTTGGCGCCGTCGAGCTCGATCCCGTGGCCTGCGTAGAAGAACAGCGCGACGTCCGCATTCACCGCGGCGCGGCCGAACTCGGTCAGCGCCTCGTGCAGGTCGGCATATGTCGCATCGATACGGCTGACGACGACATCGAACCCCAGTTCGGTCTCGAGCAACCTCGCCATGGCGTCCGCGTCGTTCGCCGGATTGGCGAGGCGACCGAACGGGCCGTAGTCGCTGTTGCCGACGACGAGCGCCACCCGTCCGCCGGCAGGGGCCGGCAGGACGCCGATCAGGCAGAACAGGACAAGAAGCAGAAGCCGGCGCATGACCCCTCCCGGCCGTGATAATAGCGGCCGCTCGCTACGAGTCGATATGCGGGCCGATCGCGAGGCGAAGCGTTGTGCGCACGAAAAAGCCCCCGCCGGGAGGCGAGGGCTTTCCGGACAATCTCGCATGGAGACGGGATCAGGCTGCCGTTTCCTCTCCCTCTTCCTGCTTCTTCTCCTTGACGATCTCCTTGCCGGTCTTCTGGTCGACGACCTTCATGGAGAGGCGCACCTTGCCGCGCTCGTCGAAGCCCATCAGCTTGACCCACACCTTGTCGCCTTCCTTGACGACGTCGGTGGTCTTCTGCACGCGCTCGTTGGCCAGCTGCGAGATGTGGACGAGGCCGTCGCGCGGCCCGAAGAAGTTGACGAAAGCGCCGAAGTCGGCGGTCTTGACGACCGTGCCCTCGTAGATCTCGCCGACTTCCGGCTCGGCCACGATGGTGTGGATCCACTTCTTCGCCGCCTCGATATCCTTGGCGTTCGAAGAGGCGATCTTCACCGTGCCGTCGTCCTCGATGTTGATCTTGGCACCGGTCTTCTCGACGATCTCGCGGATCACCTTGCCACCCGAGCCGATGACGTCGCGGATCTTGTCGGTCGGGATGTGCATGACCTCGATGCGCGGGGCGAACTCGCCGAGCTCCGAACGGGCACCGGAAAGCGCCTTGCCCATCTCGCCGAGGATGTGCAGACGTCCTTCCCTGGCCTGACCGAGGGCGACGTTCATGATCTCCTCGGTGATGCCCTGGATCTTGATGTCCATCTGCAGGGCGGTGATGCCGCTGGCGGTGCCCGCGACCTTGAAGTCCATGTCTCCGAGATGATCCTCGTCGCCGAGGATGTCGGAGAGGACGGCAAAGCGGTCGCCTTCCTTGATCAGGCCCATGGCGATGCCCGCAACCGGCTTGTTGAGCGGCACGCCGGCGTCCATCAGGGCCAGCGAGGTGCCGCAGACGGTGGCCATCGAGGACGAGCCGTTGGACTCGGTGATCTCGGAGACGACGCGCAGCGTATAGGGAAACGACTCAGCGGCCGGCAGCATCGGATGGATCGCCCGCCAGGCGAGCTTGCCGTGGCCGATCTCGCGACGGCCGGGCGAACCCATGCGTCCAGTCTCGCCCACCGAATAGGGCGGGAAGTTGTAGTGGAGGAGGAAGGTCTCCTTGTACATCCCGGTGAGCGCGTCGACATACTGCTCGTCCTCGCCGGTGCCGAGCGTGGCCACCACGATCGCCTGCGTCTCGCCCCGGGTGAACAGTGCCGAGCCGTGGGTCCGCGGCAGGATGCCGACCTCCGCGACGATCGGGCGCACGGTCTTGAGGTCGCGGCCGTCGATGCGGCTGCCGGTATCGAGGATGTTCCAGCGGACGATCTTGGCCTGCAACTCCTTGAACACCGTCGCGACCTGTTCGGCCGACCACTTCGCCTCCTCGCCCTCGGCCGGCGCGAAGTGCGCCTTGACCTTGGCCTTGGCGGCGTCGACGGCGGCGTAGCGCTCCTGCTTGACCGTGTTCCGGTAGGCGGCGCGGAGATCGGACTCGATAACCGCGAGCATTTCCTTCTCCAGATCGCCGAAGCTCGGCGGGGTGAAGTCGCGCGGGTCCTTGGCGGCGACCTCGGCCAGCTTGATGATCGCGTCGATCACAGGCTGGAAGCCGCGGTGTCCGAACATCACGGCGCCGAGCATGACGTCTTCGGACAGTTCCTTGGCTTCCGATTCGACCATCAGCACGGCGTCGGAGGTACCGGCCACCACCAGGTCGAGCTGCGATTCCGGCATTTCGTCGATGTGCGGGTTGAGCACGTACTCGCCGTTGATGTAGCCGACCCGGGCGCCGCCGATCGGACCCATGAACGGCACGCCCGAGAGCGTCAGCGCCGCGGAAGTGGCGACGATCGAGAGGATGTCCGGATCGTTCTCGAGGTCGTGCTGCATGACCGTGACGACGACCTGGGTGTCGTTCTTGTAGCCCTCGGCGAAGAGCGGGCGGATCGGGCGGTCGATCAGGCGGGAGACCAGTGTCTCCTTCTCGCTCGGGCGGCCTTCGCGCTTGAAGTAGCCGCCCGGGATCTTGCCGGCGGCATAGGTCTTCTCCTGGTAGTTCACGGTCAGCGGGAAGAAGTCGAAGCCCGGCTTCGGTTCCTTGGCCGAAACGACGGTGGCCAGCACCACGGTCTCGCCGTAGGTGGCGAGCACGGCGCCATCCGCCTGGCGCGCGATCTTTCCGGTCTCGAGGGTGAGCGGACGGCCGCCCCACTGGATTTCAACTTTATGGTGATCGAACATTTCTTGTCCTTCTATGAGGAAGGGGACCGTCGTCCGGAGGACGCGGCCCTTCCACGGTTCGTCGGCGTCCATGGAAGCCCCTTGCTTCGCGACAGGAGGACGCCTGCCTCTTTGGAGCCGCGCATCGCCGGCCTTGCGGCCGGATCCTGCGCTCGGCTCCGGGCCGAGCCACGGGCAAGACAACGGGAGGTCCGGATCGGAAGCCGTTTCGGAGACGGCGCCGGGCGTCCTGCAATCCTGCCCCATGACCGGTCCATGGGCGGCGCCGCCGATCGGCGATCGTCGGCACCGTTTGCGACCGGCGCGAGCGCCGGCCGGATACGCGACCGG
>DUSC01000122.1 GCA_012842935.1 Hyphomicrobiales bacterium
CTCCTTGCTCTCCTCGCACGAGGCGACCGCCGGGTGCCACTCCTGGATGGCGCACCAGCCGCCCACCTTCCCCCAGAGGGCGCGGCGCTCCTCCTCGGTCTTGGTCTCGTCGACGTTGATCTCAAGCTTCTTGGCCGAGACGAGGCTCGCGGCTGAGGCCGTCCCGGCTCCTATAACCAAGGCCCCGGCGGCCAGCATCAGCGCGGCTGTCGATCTTCTCATAGCGTTTCCTCCACGTGCCTCGTTCGGTTTTTCACATGGTCCCCATGTAACACTGTAGCGTATAATTCATCACGGGTGGGAACGGGAAGTCCTGGCAATCACACATGTTCGTGTGCCCATTCCCTAGAGTGCGTTGGGGAGGTAGTGCGGCCAGCGGCGCCCGACCAGGAACAGGATGTCGAAGCCCAGCTCGTGGGACTGGTAGCGCGCGTTATGGGCAAGCCAGAGATCGGCGGCACGGCGGATTCGGGCGCGCTGGGCGGCGGTGACGGCCGCTTCGGCGGCCTCGCGCTCGGCGCGTTCCCTCGCCTCGCGGGCGAGCCGTTCCTGCTTCAGCCTCTCCTTCTCGGCCTCGCGGATGGCGCGGGCCTCGAGGATCGCCTTGCGTTCGGCCTGCCGGGCGATGACCGCCGGGTCGTCGGCCGAGGGTCTGGACTTGAACTTTTCGAGAAGGGCCTTCTTGGCCTCTATCGCCGCGGTGCGGCGTTCATGGAAGTCGCGTTCTCTATACACTGCCGATTCAATATCCTGCTTGCACTACGCGCCGCTTACATACTGACGGAACGTCAGAGTTCAAGCACCAACTCTACATGGTAGCCATGAAAAGTTGGGGACCGGGACCGCCAAGGCGCCGGTCCGGGACGCGAGTCCGGCATCGACCGGCACCGAACGCCCAAGTTTGGTCTTTGCCGCGAGCCCGCCCGGGACTATATGCCTCCTGCCCCCTTGCCGGAGCCCCGCCGATGACCGTCCTCTCCGTTCTCGACCTGGCGCCCGTCCCCGAAGGCAGCGACGTTTCGCTGGCGCTGGCAAACTCGCTCGATCTCGCCCGCCACGCCGAGCGGCTCGGCTACAACCGCTTCTGGCTCGCCGAACACCACAACATGCCGGGCATCGCCAGCGCCGCAACGTCGGTGGTCATGGCCCATGTCGCGGCCGGCACGTCGCGCATCCGTGTCGGCGCGGGCGGCATCATGCTGCCTAACCACGCCCCCCTGGTGATCGCCGAACAGTTCGGCACGCTCGCCGCACTGCATCCCGGCCGCATCGACCTCGGACTCGGGCGCGCACCGGGGACCGACATGGCGACCGCCCAGGCACTGCGCCGCAGCCTTTCGTCGGACGGCAGCGGCTTTCCCCGCGACGTGGTCGAACTCTTGGCCTATTTCGCGCCGGCCGTGCCCGGCCAGAAAGTGCGCGCCGTCCCCGGTGAGGGGCAGGACGTCGAAGTGTGGATCCTCGGGTCGAGCACTTACGGCGCCCAGCTCGCCGCCATGCTCGGCCTGCCTTACGCATTCGCCTCGCATTTCGCGCCGGCAGAACTCGACACCGCGCTCGATATCTACAGGACCAACTTCCGCCCGTCGGAGCGGCTCGAGAAGCCGCGCGTCATGCTCGGCCTCAACGTTTTCGCGGCGGAGACCGACGACGAGGCGCGGTTCCTGTTCTCGTCGCTGCAGCAGGCCTTCGTCAACCTGCGCAGCGGCCGGCCGGGCAAGCTGCCGCGCCCCGTGGAACGCTTCGAGGAAACGCTCGATCCGGTGCCGCGCGCCATGCTCGCCCATGCCCTGTCGGCGGCCGTTGTCGGATCGCCGAAGACGGTGAAGGAAGGGGTGGAGGCGTTCATCCGCCGGACCGGCGCCGACGAGCTGATCGTCACCGCGCAGATCCACGACCAAGCCGCGAGAAAGCGATCCTTCGCGATCCTCGCCGGCGTCCATCCCGGGCTGCTGATGGCAGCCTGAAAGGCGTCGCGGCGGGCCGTCAGCGCAGCGCCTCAACCAGCTCGGCGTCGGGGAAGCAGGTCGCCGCGCGGCCGGCCCTCTCCTGCCAGTCGCCGATCGAGCGGCGCGTGCGGAAGCCGGGCAGGCCGTCGGCGCCGCCGACGTCGTAGCCCTTCCTCTCCAGCGCCTTCTGCAGCGCCGCGACGTCGGAGCGGTAGAGGCCGCCGACCTTGCCCCAGCGGCCGGCAAAGGTCCTGTCGCCATGGGCGATGCGGTCGGCGCCGTGACCGATGAACAGGGCGTAGAGGTCGCTCTCGTTGTATTCCTTGAGCACGTAGAAGTTCGGCGTGACGATGAAGGCCGGTCCGCTGCGGCCGGCCGGCATGAGCAGATAGCCAACCTTGCCGGCCTCGCTTGCCGGGAACGGCTTGCCGTTGACGCGGGAAATGCCCATCGCCGCCCATTCGCCGATCGGCCGGCCGCGGTCGGGGCCTTCCAGGGCACAGGAGACCGTCTCGGGCACGACGACCTCGAAGCCCCAGTCGCGGCCCTTCACCCAGCCGTGGCCGGCGAGATAGGCGGCGATCGAGCCGAGCGAATCCGGCACCGAATTCCAGATGTCGCGGCGGCCGTCGCCGTCGAAGTCGACGGCGTGGTCGAGGAAGGAACTCGGCAGGAACTGCGGCTGGCCGAGCGCGCCGGCCCAGGAAGACCGCATCGCCGCGCGGGAGGCGAAACCGCGCTCGACGATCTCCAGCGCGGCCAGCACCTCCTTGCGGAACATGTCCTTGCGCGTCGCCATGAAGGCCTTGGTGCCGAGAACCTCGAAGGCATCGTAGGGCATCTTCGCCGAACCGAAGCCGGATTCGCGGCCCCAGATGGCGAGCACCACCTCGCCGGGAACGCCGAAACGCTTCTCCACGGCGGCGAGCGTGTCGGCATGGCGGCCGGCGCGGGCGCGGCCGCCGGAGGTCACCGCGCCGATGGTCTTCTCGGCGAAATAGCTGCCGGGTGAGCCGAACTCGGCCTGATGCTGCTTCTTCGGCGTCTTCGCTTCGGCGCCGGGCATGACGAGGTCGGGCAGCTTCAGGTTGGGCGTCACCCCGGCGAAGGCCGCGTCAAAGGTGGCCCTGGAGATGCCGTTGGCCTTCGCCTCTGGCCAGAGATCCTTCGCCAGCCAGGCGCGGAAGAGGGCGTCGACGTCGGCGGCCGGGGCGGGTGAGGCGAGGAGGGTGATCAGCAGGGCGGCGAACGCCAGGAGCGACGCTCCACGACGCTCCCCTGGCGGAGGCAATGGCCGGCAGGACAGGGCGGGGCGTGAGGGAACGGGAGGTCTCATCTTCGACGCCTCCTGCCCGACGATCATGTCAAAAAGCCGTCCGCGACTTGAGCGCCGCGGCGAGCGTGCCCTCGTCGAGATAGTCGAGTTCGCCGCCGACCGGCACGCCGTGGGCGAGCCGCGTCACCTTGACGTCGAGACCGGAGAGCTGGTCGGTGATGTAGTGGGCCGTGGTCTGGCCCTCGACGGTGGCGTTGACGGCGAGGATGACCTCGCGCACCCCGCCCGCGGCGACGCGAGACACCAACCCCTTGATGTTCAGGTCGTCGGGACCGACGCCGTCGAGCGGCGACAGCGTGCCGCCGAGCACGTGATAGCAGGCGCTGAGCGCCCCGGCGCGTTCCAGCGCCCACAGGTCGGAGACGTCCTCGACGACGATCAGCGTCGCGGCGTCGCGGCGCGGATCGGAGCAGACCGTGCAGGGGTCGACCGTGTCGACATTGCCGCAGACCGAACAGACGCGGACCTTGTCGACCGCCTCGCCCATCGCCGCGGCGAGCGGCGCCAGCAGCTGCTCCTTCTTCTTGATCAGGTGAAGTGCCGCACGGCGGGCCGAACGCGGCCCCAGCCCCGGAACCTTGGCGAGGAGCTGGATCAGGCGTTCGATCTCGGGGCCGGCGATTCGTTTGGAGGACATGGGAACAGGTATAACGGAATGGGGACCGGGAGTAGGCCGTCGGCAGTCGGCAATCGGGAACAATCAGAAGAGTTCGGCGAGCAGCGGTTCACGCGTTGGGCGGGCTCTCGCCGGCCGGGCCGCAGTGCTCTTCCCCTACGACTGCCTACTCCCGACGGCTTCTCCTCAGAACGGCAGCTTCATCCCGGGCGGAATGGGCAGGCCGGCGGTCAGTTCGCGGGTCTTCTCCTGCATCGCCTGCTCGACCTTCGACTTGGCGTCGTTGTGCGCGGCGACGATCAGGTCTTCCAGGATCTCGACGTCGTCCTCCTTGAACAGCGAGGGATCGATGTCGAGCTTCTTCATCTCGAACTTGCCGGTGATCGTGACCTTGACCATGCCGCCGCCGGCCTGGCCGGTCGCCTCCATCGTGGCGATCTCCTCCTGCATGGCCTGGAACTTCGCCTGCATTTCCTTGGCCTTGCCCATCAGGCCGAGTAGGTCCTTCATCGTCGCCTCCTGAAGCGAATGTCAGAGTTGGTCGTCGTCTTCGCCGGCCGCCTCCGCCGGCGGAGCGGTTTCCGCCTCGGGTGCCTCGGCCTGTTGCGGGATGCGCACGTCGATGATGCGCGCGCCCGGGAACCTCGCCAGGATGGCGGCGACCGCCGGGTCGCTCCTGGCATCGACGATGGCCGTCTCGCGGCGGGCGGCATCGGCCTCGGCAAGCGTCGGGGCGCCCTCCTCGCGCGACAGCGACACCATCCAGTTGCGGCCGGTCCAGGCCTTCAGCCTGGCGGAGAGGTCGCCGAGCAACGTCTTCGGCGCGTCGCCGGTGAGATTGACCTCGAGCCGGCCGGGCTCCAGCCGCACCAGGCGCACGCAGCGACGTACCAGCACCTTGAAGGCCATGTCGCGGTTCCGGTCAGCGAGCGCAGCGATGTCGGCGAGCGAGGCGACGGGAACGGAAGGCGGCTCGGGAGCCGCATCCGGCCGGGCCGGACCGGGCGCCTCGGCGAGCCGGCGCGGGCCGGCTTCGACCAGGCGCATGGTCTGGCCACCGCCGCTCGGCGCCATGCTCGACTGGGCGACAGCGGAAGCGCCGTTGCCGCCGGGCGACGGCGCACCGCCGCGGGCCGGCGGCCGCGGGCCGGCTTCCGGTGCGGCGGAACCGAACCGCTCGACCTGGCGGATCGCCTCGTCGAGAGTTGGCAGCGTCGCCGCGTGGGCGATGCGGATCAGCACCATCTCGGCGGCGCTGACGGGACGGTGCGATCCCTGCACCTCGGGAATGCCCTTGAGCAGCATCTGCCAGGCCCGCGAGAGAACGCGAACCGACAGGGTCTGCGAGAAGGCCAGCCCGCGCTCGCGCTCGCTCTCCGTCAGCGCTGCGTCCGACGCGGCCGAGGGGACGAACTTCAGCCGCGTGACGAGGTGGTCGAACTCGGCGAGGTCGGTGAGAACGGTCGCGGGATCGGCGCCGCCGTCGTACTGGGCACGAAACTCGGCGAGCGCGGCGGCGACTTCGCCCTTCATCAGCATCTCGAAGAGGTCTATGACGCGCGCGCGGTCGCCAAGCCCGAGCATGGCGCGCACCGCTTCCGCCGTCACGACGCCGGCCCCGTGGGCGATCGCCTGGTCGAAGATCGACAGCGCGTCGCGGGCCGAGCCTTCGGCGGCGCGGGCGATCATGCCGAGTGCCTCGTCCTCGGCGGATATGCCTTCCTTCGCCGCGATGTCCTTCAGGTGGGAGACGAGCAGGCCCGAATCGATGCGCCTCAGGTCGAAACGCTGGCAGCGCGAGAGGATCGTGATCGGCACCTTGCGGATCTCCGTCGTGGCGAAGATGAACTTCACGTGCGGCGGCGGCTCCTCCAGCGTCTTCAGCAGGCCGTTGAAGGCCTGCGTGGAGAGCATGTGCACCTCGTCGATGATGTAGACCTTGTAGCGGGCCGACACCGGCGCGTAACGCACCTGCTCGATGATCTCGCGGATGTCGTCGATGCCGGTGTGCGAGGCCGCATCCATCTCGATGACGTCGACGTGGCGGCCTTCCATGATCGCCTTGCAGTGCTCGCCGGGCACGGCGAGGTCGACGGAGGGGCGGTCGATCTCGGCGGTCTTGTAGTTCAAGGCGCGGGCGAGGATGCGGGCGGTCGTCGTCTTGCCGACGCCGCGCACGCCCGTGAGCATCCATGCCTGGGCGATGCGGCCCGTCGCGAAGGCGTTGGTCAGGGTGCGCACCATCGGCTCCTGGCCGATCAGGGTGCTGAAATCGGCCGGACGGTACTTGCGCGCCAGGACCCGATAGGCGGCGCCCCTGCCCGTTCCGGCCTGTGCGGAGTCGTTCATCAGCCTGCCTTCATCCCAGCGCCCCGTCTTTGCGTCCGGCACCCGCGCGAGTTTCGCCTGCGCCGTGACGCGCCGTCAACGAGCCGGCGTGCGGAAGGGACGAAGAGCGAAGAGGCGGGAGGTTGGAACAATGACCCGTTCCGGGCTCGTTAGGGCTGCTTCCTTCCGGACCTGACCCGGTTGGCGAGTGGAGCGTCCACCACCAACCTCCCGCGGCTGATATCGGCAATCCCGCCCCGAAATGCAAGAGAGGAACCGGAGCCCGCCATCAACCGCCCTTCACAATTCCCGGGCGGCCCTTGCAGGCTTTCCGCGCTCGTCCTAGCGTCTTCGCCGACAAAAACACACAGGGGGGATACGTCCATGCTGCCGGTACGGACGACCGGATTCGCGCTCGATGGCCGGCTGGAGGCCGACAGCGAGCACTTGATCTGGCTCGGCCTGTGCGAACTGCGGCTGATGAATGACCGGCGCTGGCCCTGGCTCCTCCTCATACCGCAGCGGCCGGACATCGAGGAGATCCACGATCTCACGCCGCTCGACCAGGCCATGCTGACCTTCGAGACGAACCTCGTGGCGCAGACGCTGAAGACGGTGACAGGCTGCAACAAGATCAACAGCGGTGCGCTCGGCAACAGGGTGCGGCAGCTCCACGTCCACGTCGTCGCGCGCAACGAGGGCGATCCAGGGTGGCCGGGGCCCGTGTGGGGCTACGGCGAACGCGAACCTTACCGCCGCGTGGAACTGCACCGCTTCGCCGACCGGCTGCGCTCCGCCCTCTGACAGACCGGACATCCATCACCAAGAGGACCGAATGAGCTTCCCGTTCTTCGACGCGCCGCCGCGCGAGCCCAGCCAGTTCGTCGGCTATGCCGGAAACGCGATCGACCGCCGCTCGGAGGAGCGCAGCGACGATTCGACCCGCGAGGCCCTGGCGGATCCGTCGACGCGGCTGATGCTCCTGCGCGCCGGCCGCATCCACCTGAAGACGCACGCGGACGGCTTCGACCCCTATTTCGCCGTCGCGGAAGGCGCGGCGCTGGCGGCGAAGTTCGACGAGGCGGTGCTGCTCGGCTGGACGCCGGCCGGTCCGGTGGTCGCCGCGCCAGCCGGGCTTGAACCCGAAGCATTGCCGGAGGGCATCAAGGCGATCGACTTCCGCTCGGTGACGACGCAGGGCCTGCTCGATCCGGAAGCCTCGGGCGCGCTGGCGCAGGGCGGCGCACTGCTGGCCTGGCACGCCACTCACCGTTACTGCGGGCGCTGCGGCGCGGCGACCGAGATCCGCGCCGGCGGCTACAAGCGGCAGTGCACCGGCTGCGGCGCCGAGCACTTTCCGCGCACCGACCCGGTGGCGATCATGCTTGCGGTGCGCGGCGACCGCTGCCTGCTCGGCCGCAGCCCGCATTTCCCGCCGGGCATGTATTCGGCGTTGGCCGGCTTCATCGAGCCCGGCGAGACGATCGAGAACGCCGTGCGCCGCGAGACGCTCGAGGAGGCCGGCATCCGCCTCGGACGCGTCGCCTACCACGCCAGCCAGCCTTGGCCGTTCCCCCATTCGCTGATGATCGGCTGCTACGGCGAGGCGCTGAACGACGACATCGGCTCCGACGGCCGCGAGCTGGAGGACTGCCGCTGGTTCACGCGAACCGAAGTGCGCACCATCCTTTCCGGCGACAGGTCTGCCGGCGTTTTTATACCTCCGCAGACGGCGATCGCCCACCATCTGATCAGGGCCTGGGCGGAGAGCGAGGGGCAGGACCGGGATGGCACGTGACGGCCCGGGACGGATATGCTCTAGAGCATCGCCCGATCTGATTGAATCGGGATTCCCAAATCAGTCTGGTTCTGATTCAAGCTGCCTGCCGGAGCGGAGGCCGGCAGGCGATGTCGAAAGCTCTATCCCTTGATCTTCGGGTTCGGGTTCTGGCGGC
>DUSC01000123.1 GCA_012842935.1 Hyphomicrobiales bacterium
ATGACGCTGGAAACTATTGCGCCGATGGGCGATGATCCCGTCATCAGCCTGCCCGCAGTGGCATCCTGATCAAGCAGGCCCGCGCCGAACATCACGGTGACGATCAGCGCCAGCTACACCACTCGACGGGACAGCATCCGGTGTGGCCGAGCCGGACTTACGTGTGCTCTCTTTTAAACGCCGCGGCCCGGAGGTCTGCGTCCGGCGCGATTCCCGCATTGGCAGCGGGGAAATGATCTCGTCTCCCCATTCAGCAAAATCAATGCCTTGTACGAATTGTTCCCCGCTCCGCCGCCGATCTTATCCCCCTGCCTCGCGCCGGCGTTAGAATCGCCGCGGTCAACGGAGGCCCCGGACATGGTGGGCGCAGCGCAGGAGAAGGGGAGGTTGCAGGACATCGCGGCGATCCTGCTGGGCCTCGCGCTCCTTGCCGAACGCGCCGCCGCGCGTTCCTTCCCCGTCCGCTTCCTCGTCCTCGCCATCCTCTCCCGGGCGGAGGCGATCGCCTGGTGCTTCGTCGCTCGGGAAATCGCGGCCGGTTGGCCGGACACTCCCTGCCTCGATGAACCGCCCGCCGCCGGCCACGGTCCGACCGACGCCTTGCTCGTGGCGCTGCGCCTGCGCATGCTCGCCGCCGCGCTCGGCGCGCTGGGCGTGGCGGGCGTCCGTTGCGACGGCGCGGTAGACCTTCCAGGCGGCGTGCCGGACCTGCCGCTTCTGCTCGTCGTCCGGTTGCCGTGGCCGCCCCGCGCGTCCTGGCTCCGTCACCGGAACGGCCAGAGCCTTGCCTTCGCTGCGCCGCCGTGACACCCATGCGCCATGGAATGGCGCGACGAGGGCATGGTGCTCGGCACCCGCCGGCACGGCGAGACCAGTGTGATACTGGAGGTGATGACGCGCGCCCATGGCCGCCATCTCGGCCTGGTGCGCGGCGGCCGCTCGCGCCGCCTTCAGCCGGTGCTGCAGCCGGGCAATCGCGTCGAACTGGTCTGGCGCGCCCGCCTCGACGAACACCTCGGCACGTTTTCGGCCGAGCCCGTTGCGCTCGCCGCGGCGCGGCTGATCGACAGCGCCTGCGCCGTCTATGCGCTGCAGACGCTCGCCGCGCATCTCAGGCTGCTGCCCGAGCGTGACCCGCATCCGGGCCTCTTCGATGCGCTTGCCGTCATGATCGACCACCTCGCCGATCCCGCCGCCGCGGCCGAACTGGTCGTGCGTTTCGAGCTTCTGGTGCTGGAGGAACTCGGCTTCGGCCTCGATCTTTCGACCTGTGCGGCGACCGGGGCGCGCGAGGACCTCGCCTACGTCTCGCCGAAGTCGGGCCGCGCCGTGTCGCGCGCCGCCGGCGAGCCCTGGCGCGACAGGATGCTGCCCCTGCCGGCTTTCCTGCGTCGCGGTTCGGGCCTGCGCGCCGGCGCGGCCGACATCGAAGCGGCCTTCCGCATGACCGGCTTCTTCTTCACCCGCCATGTCTACGAGCCGCGCGGCATGGTCGCGCCGGAGGCCCGCGCCGGCTTCCTCGCCGCCGTGCGCCGGGCCTTCGCCGCCCCGGCCGCCGTCGACGGAGACACCGCCGCATGAGCGCGGTCGAACTCTTCCCCGGCTACCTATCGCCGCTGGGCCTCGGCACCATCCCCCACGAGGAGCTGGCGAAATATTCCGGCCTCGAACTGCTTCAGCGCATGATCGACGGCATGTATCCGGCGCCGCCGATCGGTGCGCGACTCAATTTCGGCCTTGCGGAGGTCTCCGAAGGCAGGGCGGTCTTCCGCGGCCTGCCGGGGGAACGGCACCTGAACCCGCTCGGCGGCGTCCATGGCGGCTGGGCCGCCACCATCCTCGATTCGGCGCTCGCCTGCGCCGTGCAGACCCTGCTCGTGCCCGGCGAGGCGTACACGACGGTCGAGTTCAAGGTGAACCTGATGCGGCCGATCACCCCGAAGACCGGCGAGGTCACCTGCGAAGGTCGCGTCATCCAGAAGGGCCGGACACTTGCCGTTTCCGAGGCCTCGCTGAGGGACCGCGACGGCAGGATGCTCGCCTTCGGTACCGAAACCTGCTCGATCTTCCCCGCCGAGAGGCTGGCGCCGCGCTGAGAGCTTGCCGCCCTATTCCCGTCGCCGTCCGTTGCGAGTACCTTGCGCCATCCGCAGGGTTGAGGGACCGCGATGCTGGAACTGTTATCGCTCGTCGGCGTGGTCGGCCTCATCGCCGTCGTCTATCGCCAGCAGCAGCGCATCCAGATCCTCGAATTCGATCTCGAAGGCATCCGCAACGCCTTCCTCGCTCATCGCGAGGCGGCGATGAGCGGCTCCTACGCGTCCGCGCAGGCCGGCACGGCCGAAGCTGCCCCGTCGACGAAGGCCGGGGACGCGCAGACGCCCGTTGCCGCACCGGCGGCCGCGCCGGAGGCGGGCAGTCTCCCCGGCGCGATCGCCGCCCGGGCCGAAGCCGCAAGCCCTGCCGAGCCGGATGCCGTCGCGGCCGCTGCGGATGCGTCCGCTGCCGCACCTGAAGGCGAGGGCGCTGCCGCGGGACCCCGGAGCAGACCCGGCGCAGCGGAACCGCCGGCAGCCGGGACGCCGGTGAAGGGACGATCCGGCCCGGACATCGAGACCGCGCTCGGTACGCGCTGGGCGGTCTGGGTCGGCGGCCTGGCGCTCGCGCTGGGCGGCGTCTTCCTGATCCGCTACACGATCGAGGCCGGCATCTTCGGCCCGGAGGTCAGGCTGGCGCTCGCGGCGTTGCTGGGTCTCGTGCTCGTCGCCGGCGGCGAGGTGCTGCGCCGCATGGGCTTCGACCTGCCGGTGGAAGGGCTGAAGAACGCCTACCTGCCGGCGATCCTCACCGCCGCCGGCGCCTTCACCCTGTTCGGCACGATCTATGCCGCCCACGGCATCTACGGCTTCGTCGGTCCCGGCGCTGCGTTCGCCCTGCTCGGTCTCGTCGGCATCGCCACGATCGCGGCCTCGCTGCTCCACGGCCAGGCGCTCGCCGGCATCGGCCTCGTCGGTTCCTACGCGACGCCGTTGCTGGTTGCCTCGCAGGCGCCGAACCTGTGGGCGCTGTTCGGCTTCATCGCCGCCGTGCTCGTTGCGTCGGGTATCATCGCCCGCCTGCGCGACTGGGTGCCGCTGATGATCGCCGCCTTCGCCGGCGCCGGCTTGTGGTGCCTCGTCTACCTCGCCGACGATCCGCTTCCGGACATCGCCATCGTGCTCTTCGCCAACGCCGTGGCGGTAGCGGTCATGGTCTTCGTCTGGCTGCGGCGCGCCGAACCGGTCCCGACCCGGGTCGATGGTCCGGCGGCGGTGTCGTCGGCCTTCGTCGCCCTGGCGGCGCTGGCGACGGTGTCGAACGAAACGCTGGCGACGACGACGGGCATGGCAACGGCGGCCGCGCTGCTCCTCGGCCTTCTGGCGTCGGCGCTCTACCGCGAGTCGGCCGTCGCCGCCCTCTTCGCCTCGGCGGCCGGCACCGTGCTCGCCTACCTTCACGTCGGGCTCGGCGGGACCTTCGAGATCGCGCTCTTCCACGAGACTCTCGCCATCGAGGGCACCGCGCCGGGCGTGCCCGCCGGCGCGGCACGGGGATGGGGTGCGTTGCTCGCCCTGGCCTTCCTGGCTGCCGGCCTGTGGAGTGCCCGCCGCTACGCGGCGGACCGGCCGCTCCGCGCCGCCTCGTGGAGCGCGACGGCGGCGCTCGTTCCGCTCGCCGTGCTCACCGCCGTCTGGGTGGCGTTCGGCAATCTCGACCGCGACCTCTCCCACGCCGCGCTGGCATTCGCTCTCGCCGTCGCGCTGGCGGCCGGCGGCGAATGGGTGGCGGCCGCGGAAAGGCCGGCATGCGGAGGCGGTTCGGCCGTCTCGTTCCTCCTCGGCGGCGCCGGGTTCTCCCTGCTTCTGTTCCTCCATATGGGTTTCGGCCCGTTCTGGACCACGGTCCTCACCGGTTTCGCCGTCGCGCTGCCCGCGTACGCGACGCGCCTGCGCACCTATCCCGTGCTCGGCTGGCTGAGCGTCGGCGCGGCGATCGCGGTCGTTGCCCGCTTCGTCATCGACCCGACGGTCGCCGGCGCCGACCGATTGTCCACGACGCCGGTCTTCAACGCGCTTCTCCCCGGCTACGGCGTTCCGGCGCTCTGCGCTGCCTATGCCGCCTGGCAGCTCGCCCGCACCACGGACGGGCGGCCGCGCCTCGTCATGGAGGCGACGGCGACGCTGTTCGGGCTGCTCGCCGTCGCCATGCTGGTGCGCCATGCCATGAACGGCGGCGTCATCGACACGGGCGCGCCGACTCTTGCCGAGCAGTCGATCTACACGCTGATCGCCATCGGCGCCGGCGCCATCCTGATGGCGCTCGACGGCCGCGCCCCGAGTCCGGTGTTCCGCATCGGCTCGATTGCGGTCGGCGTCGTCTCCGTCGCCCTCGTCGCCGTCCAGCACTTCTTCGCCCTCAATCCGCTCCTCACCAACGAATCGACCGGGCAGATCCCCTTCTTCAACCTGCTCCTGCTCGGATACTTCCTGCCGGGCGTGGCGATGGCCGGTCTCGCCGCCTATGCGCGCCACAGGCGGCCCTACTGGTATGTGGCGGCGCTGGCGCTGGTCGCCTCCCTGCTCGGCTTCGCCTATGCCAGCCTGTCGCTGCGCCGGCTCTTCCAAGGCGAATATATCGGCCTGTGGAAGGACTTCGGCCAGCTCGAGACCTATTCCTACTCCGCGCTATGGCTGGCGCTCGGCGTGGCTCTGCTCGCCGCCGGGCTCCTGCTCAGGTCGCAGGTCCTGCGCCTCGCCTCGGCGGCCCTGGTCGTCGTCGCGGTGGCGAAGGTCTTCCTCCTCGACATGGCCGAACTGGAAGGCGTGCTGAGGGCGCTCTCCTTCATCGGGCTGGGCGCCGTTCTCATCGGCATCGGCCTGTTCTATCAGCGCATGCTGACCCGGCTGGCCGCAGCGGAGCACGCCCGCGCCGCGGCGTCCTGAGCCGCCCGCCGGCAACGCCGCTCGTCCTCGAACGGGCTGCAGCTGACCTTCGCCGCCGCGGCGTCGTTCGGGGGCGCAGCCCTGATCGTCGCGGGCTGGGCGTTGGGCGGGCGATCGGGCGGTGCGCGCGAGAGCCCCTGCCGGGGCGGGGGAACCGAATCCGGGCCCGTTTCGCTCCCGCGCTTGCTGCGTCGCAGCAACAACTCTCCGCGAGACGGGCCACCGGACTACTTGACGGATCGAGAGGACCGTCATCAATCTTGCGCCGCGTGACACGGGTCGCGGAGGAAGCTGCTTGTTACCTACGGACGCGGGCGATCCCACCCATTTCCGCAAGGTCGTCGATTGCCAATGGGCCTGCCCCGCGCAGACGCCGGTTCCGGAATACATCCGTCTGATCGCCCACGGGCGCCATTCCGATGCCTACATGGTGAACTGGAAGTCGAATGTCTTCCCCGGCATCCTCGGGCGCACCTGCGACCGGCCGTGCGAACCGGCCTGCCGGCGCGGCCGGGTGGAGGACGAGACCCTCACCGGCAGCCGCAAGGAGCCGGTGGCGATCTGCCGGCTGAAGCGGGTCGCGGCCGACTACAAGGAAGATATCGCAAGCCGCCTTCCGAAGGCGGCTTTTTCCAACGGGCGGCGTATTGCCTGCGTCGGCGGCGGACCGGCCTCGCTCACCGTCGCGCGCGACCTCGCCGCAGTCGGCTACCGGGTCGAGATCTTCGACGAGGGCGACAAGCTCGGCGGCATGATCCGCACCCAGATCCCGCGCTTCCGCCTGCCCGACTCGGTGATCGACGAGGAGTGCGGCTATGCCATCGGCGTCGGCGACGTGGTCGTCAGCCGGACGCGCGTCGATTCGCTGAAGGACCTGCTCGGCCGCGGCTACGACGCGGTCTTCGTCGGCACCGGCGCGCCGCGCGCCCGCGCGCTGAAGCTGCCCGGCTCGGCCGAAGGAGCGGCGAACATCCACCTCGGCATCGACTGGCTGGCGAGCGTCTCGTTCGGCCACACCGCCGCGATCGGCCGCCGGGTGATCGTGCTTGGCGGCGGCAACACCGCGATGGACTGCTGCCGCACCGCGCGCCGGCTCGGCGGCGAGACGGTCACCGTGGTCGTCCGCTCGGGTTTCGCGGAGATGAAGGCTTCTCCCTGGGAGAAGGAGGACGCGCTCGCCGAGGACGTCGTGATCCTCAACTATCTCGCGCCGAAGAGCTTCGTCATCGAGGGCGGGAAGCTCGCCGGCATGACCTTCCAGCCGGTCCGGGCCGTCTATGCTGCGGACGGGCGCCGCGACCTCGTGCCGACCGGGGAGCCGGACCGCCTGATCGAATGCGACGACGTGCTCGTCGCCGTCGGTCAGGAGAACGCCTTTCCCTGGATCGAGCGCGACATCGGCCTCGAATTCCTGCCCTCCGGCCTGCCGAAGGTCGACCCGACGACGTTCGGCTCGACGCTGCCCAATGTCTTCTTCGGCGGCGACGCCGCCTTCGGACCGAAGAACATCATCTGGGCGGTCGCCCACGGCCACGAGGCGGCCGTCTCGATCGACCGCTTCTGCGACGGCCAGGATGTTGCGAAGCGGCCGCCGCCGGGCATCACCGTGATCAGCCAGAAGATGGGCATCCACGAGTGGAGCTACGACAACGACATCACCGTCGACCCGCGCACGAAGGTGCCGCACCTCGACAAGGCGGCGGCGATCGGCAACATCCGCGCCGAGGTCGAGCTGGGTTTCGACCTGCAGCTCGCCCTGAGGGAGGCCCGCCGCTGCCTGAACTGCGACGTGCAGACGGTCTTTTCGGCCGGCCTGTGCATCGAATGCGACGCCTGTGCCGATGTCTGCCCGATGGACTGCATCACCTTCACCGAGAATGGCGAGGAAAACGACCTGCGCGGCAGGCTGAAGGCCCCTGCGCTCAATCCCGAACAGGACCTCTATGTCTCGCCGACGCTCAAGACCGGTCGCATCATGGTCAAGGATGAGGACGTCTGCCTGCATTGCGGGTTGTGCGCCGAACGCTGCCCGACCGGTGCCTGGGACATGCAGAAATACCTGGTTGAACTGACGCACGCGGGGTGCCGGCCGTGACGATCCACGCCCGCGGACCAATCGCCGCCATCAACGACTTCGTCGTCAAGTTCGCCAACGTCAACGGGTCGGGCTCGGCCAGCGCCAACGAGCTCTTCGCCCGCTCGATCCTCAGGATGGGCGTGCCGGTCAGCCCGCGGAACATCTTCCCCTCCAACATCCAGGGCCTTCCCACCTGGTACGAGGTTCGCGTCACCGAGCAGGGCTGGCTCGGCCGTCGCGGCGGCGTCGACATGTTGGTCGCCATGAACCCGCAGACGTGGGCGCAGGACGTGAGGGAGATCGATCCGGGCGGCTACCTGCTCTACGATTCGACCCGGCCGGTATCGCCGTCGGATCTGCGCACCGACATTACTGTGATCGGCGTACCGCTGACGGCGATCTGCAACGAGACTTATAGCGACGTGCGCCAGCGGCAGCTGTTCAAGAATATCGTCTGCCTTGGCGTCCTTTCGTGGCTGTTCGAGATCGATCCGAAAGAGATCGAGCGGCTTTTCGGCGAACAGTACAAGGGCAAGGAGGCGCTGCTGACGTCGAACGTCAAGGCGCTCCACCTCGGCCGCAACTATGCGCGCGACAACCTCGACCCCGCCATCTGCCAGATCAAGGTGCGCCGCGCCGACGCGGTCGGCGACCGCATCTTCGTCGAAGGCAACAGCGCCACCGCGCTCGGCTGCGTCTACGGCGGCGCCACCGTCTGCGCCTGGTATCCGATCACGCCGTCGACTTCGGTGGCGGAAGCCTTCCAGTCCTATTGCCGGAAGCTGCGCCACGATCCGGAGACGGGGGAGGCGCGCTACGCGATCGTGCAGGCGGAAGACGAACTCGCCGCCGTCGGCATGGTCATCGGTGCCGCCTGGAACGGCGCCCGGTCCTTCACCGCCACGTCGGGGCCGGGCATTTCCCTGATGACCGAGTTCATCGGCCTGGCCTATTTCGCCGAGGTGCCCGCGGTCATCGTCGACGTGCAGCGCGGCGGGCCGTCGACGGGCATGCCCACGCGCACGCAACAGGCCGACCTGATCTCGTGCGCCTACGCGTCGAACGGCGACACCAGGCACGTGCTCCTCTTCCCCGAGGATCCGAGGGAGTGCTTCGATTTCGCCGTCGCCGCGCTCGACCTGGCCGACCGCCTGCAGACGCCTGTCTTCATCATGTCCGATCTCGACATCGGCATGAACTACCGGCTGTGCAGGCCCTTCGAGTGGGACGACGGCCGCACGCTCGATCGCGGCAAGGTGATGACCGCCGCCGACCTCGATGCCGGCAGGACGTTCGGCCGCTACCTCGATGTCGACGGCGACGGCATCCCCTATCGCACCCTGCCCGGCACGCACCCGACGAAGGGTGCGTTCTTCACCCGCGGCACGAGCAAGAACCGCTATGCCGGCTATTCGGAGGAAGGTCCGGTCTATGTCGACAACATGGAACGCCTGCTGAAGAAGTTCGCGACCGCAAAGACGCTCGTCCCCGGCCCGGAGCGCCGCGACGCGGCCACGGCGACCCGTCACGGCGTCATCTACTTCGGCTCGACGTCGCCCTCCATGGCGGAGGCGCTGGACCGTTTGGCGGCGGCGGGCATCGCGCTCGACGCACTGCGTATCCGCGCGTTCCCGTTCGCCGACTCCGTGAAGGACTTCATCGACAGCCATGACGCCGTCTTTGTCGTAGAGCAGAACCGGGACGGTCAGCTTCGCTCGATGCTCGTCAACGAGCTCGGGGTCGAGCCGGCCCGATTGATCCCGATTCTTCACTACGACGGCACGCCGATCACCGCGCGCTTCATCGTCGCGGCGATCACCTCCCATCTCGAGCAGACGCTCCCCGCCGAGCGCAGGTTCATCCACTCATGACCTACATCGCCAAACCGAAGCTCCATCACCCGGCGCTGGAGCGCAACGGCGCCGGCTTCACCCGCCGCGACTATGAGGGGGCGATCTCGACGCTGTGCGCCGGCTGCGGTCACGATTCCATCTCGGCCGCCATCATCCACGCCTGCTACGAGCTGAACATCGAACCGCACCGCGTCGCCAAACTGTCGGGTATCGGCTGCTCGTCGAAATCGCCCACCTACTTTCTCGGTAACAGCCACGGCTTCAACACGGTCCACGGGCGCATGCCGTCTGTGCTTACCGGCGCAAATCTCGCCAACCGCGAGCTGATCTATCTCGGCGTTTCCGGCGACGGCGACAGTGCCTCGATCGGGCTCGGCCAGTTCGCCCATGTCATGCGGCGCGGCGTCAACATGGTCTACATCGTCATGAACAACGGCGTGTACGGGCTGACGAAGGGCCAGTTCTCCGCGACGGCCGACCGCGGCTCGCGCTCGAAGAAGGGCGCGGTCAACGCCGACGCCGCGATCGATCTCGCCTCGCTGGCGATCCTGATGGGCGCGACCTTCGTCGCCCGTTCCTTCTCCGGAGACAAGGCGCAGCTCGTTCCGCTGATCAAGGCGGCGATCGCGCACGAGGGCGCTTCGTTTCTCGACGTGATTTCGCCCTGCGTGGCCTTCAACAACCATGCCGGTTCGACCAAGAGCTACGACTATGTGCGCGAGCACAACGAGGCGGTGAACCGGCTCGACTTCTTTACCGGCCAGCCGCCGATCACGGCGGACTACGCGCCGGGGACGCTGACCGAGGTCGAGCAGCACGACGGCAGCGTCCTTCGCCTGCGCAAGCTCGACGAAGGATACGATCCCTCCGACAAGGCCAGCGCACTCGCCCATATCCAGGAGCGCGAGGCGGCCGGCGAGATCGTCACCGGGCTTCTCTACCTCGATCCGAAACCCGGCGACCTCCACCGCGCGTTGAACACGGTGAAGGCGCCGCTCGCCTCGCTTTCTGACGGGGAGCTCTGTCCCGGCGCGGCCGTTCTGGAAAGAATCAACGCCGGGCTGCGCTGACGGGCGTCGGCCGGCGGGGTGGTCTCGCGCGGCTCCGCCTATGCGGCGGGCGCCAGCGCCGGGCGTGCTACCGGCTTCTCGCGGATCGGCCAGTGGACGACCGCTGCGAACAGGCCGAGCAGGACGCCGAACCACCAAACCGGATCGTATGATCCCCACAGGTCGTAGAGGTAGCCGCCGAGCCAAACGCCGAGGAACGAGCCGATCTGGTGCGAGAAGAAGACGATGCCGCCGAGCATGCCGAGGTGGCCGGTGCCGAACATGATCGCGACCAGCGCATTGGTCGGCGCCACGGTCGACAGCCAGAGCAGTCCCATCAGCACGGCGAAGATGATCACCGTCGTCGGCGTCTGCGGCAGCAGCAGGAAAGCCGTGACCAGGATCGAGCGGCCGAGATAGATGAGGGCGAGAAAGATGGGCTTTGAATATCTCTGCCCGATGATGCCCGATGCCAGCGAACCGATGATGTTGAAGAAGCCGATCAGCGCCAGCGCGATCACCGCATAGCGCGCGTCGATGCCGATGTCGCGGATGTAGGCAGGGAAGTGGGCGGTGATGAAGGCGACCTGGAAGCCGCAGACGAAGAAACCTGAGACCAGAAGCAGGTAGCTGCGATGGCCGAGCGCCTCGCGCAGGGCGTCCGCGACCGACTGGCGGTACTGGGTCTGGCTGTTTCGCCCCGTCGCGGCGTTGCCGGCCAGCGGAACGGCGAGGAGCGGGATCGCCAGCATGGCGACGGCCATGTAGACCAGCGTATCCGACCAGCCGAACGCGTCGATCAGGCCCTGGCTGATCGGGGCGAACAGGAACATGCCTGCCGAACCCGCGGCCGTACCGATGCCGAAGACGAACGAGCGCCGTTCGGCCGGCACGTTGCGCGCGAAGGCGGCGAGCACGATGCCGAATCCGCCCGCGGCGATGCCCAGGCCGACGAGTACACCGCCCCCCGCGTGGAGCGCCAGCGGGCTGTCGGCGACCGCCATCAGGGCCAGGCCTGCGGCGTAGAGGACGCCGGCGAGGGAGAGCACGCGCCAGGTGCCGTACTTGTCGGCGATGGCCCCGAAGAACGGCAGGCCGAGACCCCAGAAGAGGTTCTGCAGCGCCATGGCGAGGCCGAAGGTGGTGCGGTCCCAGCCCTTCTCGGCAAGCATCGGCAGCTGGAAGAAGCCCATTGCCGATCGCGGGCCGAAGGTGAGGGCGGCGATGAGACAGCCGCAGATGATCATCAGCCAGGGCAGGCGGCGAATGCCATTGGCAGCCTTGTCGGTATCGGACATCGGGGAGCTTTCCTTCGCTTCGGACTCTGCCTAGACGAATGCGCGGACAGATCAAATGAATTGATTGGATCGGTCCGTTCGATTTGGTTGAAGTGATTTGGGAATAATATCGGCGGCGTGGCGTTGTTGCGTCGTACCCGTGTGCCGGCGGGCGCAGGCAGGATCGGATGGACCGGAAAAGGACGGCAATCGTGGCGGAGATTCCGCACATGCGTCGCTACGCGCGCGCCCTCCTGCGCGACCGTGAGTCGGCCGACGACCTGGTCCAGGACAGTCTGGAACGCGCCTTCAGCCGGCTCGAGAACTGGCGCGACGGAGACAATCCGCGCCGCTGGCTGTTCACGATAATGCACCACCTCTTCATCGATCACGTCCGCAGGGACCATCGCCGCCGCGCCTCGGCGGAAGTCCCGATAGAGGCTGCGCATGGTGTCGCAACGCCTCCCGCGCAGCTCGACGGGCTGCAGTCGCGGGAAGTGCTCGACGCGCTGCAGGCGATCGCACCGGAACGCCGCGCTGCCCTCGTTCTCGTTGCGCTCGAAGGCCTCTCCTACGCCGAGGCCGCCAACACGCTAGGAATCCCGACGGGAACGCTGATGTCGCGCATTTCGCGCGGCCGCGAGGACCTGCGTGCCCGGCTCGACGACACGACCCGGCGGCGCAGCATCAGGGTGGTCGACACATGACCGTCCGCCCCTTCACCGACCATGACATCCACCTTTCTCTCGACGGCGAACTGCCGGCCGAGGAGCGCGAGGAGTTCGAGGCCTGGCTCGAGCGAAACCCCGACAAGAAGGCGTTGCGCGACCGCTACGTCGAGGATCGCGAGAGACTGCGCCGAGCGCTCGCCGGCGTCGTCGACGAAGAACTGCCGGAACGGCTCGCCCGCTTCGGGATCGACGGACCTTCGCCGACGCGCGCCTGGTCTTGGGGCCGCGTCGCCGCGGGCATCGCACTGTTCGCCGCCGGCGGTGCGCTGGGCTACCTCGCCGGCGCCTACGCGCCGCCACCCGGCGGCAACGGTGCGGCCCAGGTCGCCGAACGCGCCATCGAGGCGCACGTCATCTACTCGGCCGAGAAACTGCATGTCGTCGAGGTCGGGGCGGACCAGAAGGATCACCTCGTCGGCTGGCTGTCGAAGCGGGTCGGCACGACGCTGGTAGCGCCGGATTTCTCGGCCTCCGGCTACGAGCTGGTCGGCGGCCGGTTGCTGCCGGCCGATTCGCGCGCCGCGGCCATGTTCATCTACCAGGACGCCACCGGCGCGCGCATCTCGCTTTATGTGGTGCGCGACCCGGGCGCGCCCGATACCGGCTTCAAGCTGCGCGAGGAACTCGGCGCCTGCGCCCTCTATTGGCTCGACGGCGGCTATGGATATGCCGTGACCGCGACCAACATGTCCGGCGAAACGCTTCGCGCGCTCGCCGGCACGGCCTATCAGCAACTGCTCGCCGCGCAGCGCGGCTGAGGTGCGCAAGCGCCTCTTCTGATGCCCTCGGCAGGGGGCCGGATTTGTCACAATTCGGCCCCAATCGGGGAGCGATGACGCGATCGGAACCGGGCGTTCTCCCACCCCGGCGACGTGGCCAGAAACGATTCTTCGCAACCCCCTTTCGAGGCTCCTCCGCCACTCATGTCCGCCGACATCCGCCCGGCCCGCGCGTCCGACGTCGACGGCCTCGTCGCGATGGAGGAGGCGGCGTTTGCCTCGGACCGCCTGTCGCGCCGCTCCTTCCGCAGGCTGGTGGCGAGCCGGTCGGCTGCGATGCTGGTGAACGAGCAGCGCGGCCGGCTCGCCGGATACGCGGCCGTTCTGTTCAGGCGCGGCAGCGGCTCGGCGCGGCTCTATTCCATCGCGGTGGCTCCGTCTGGCGGCGGCGCCGGAATCGGACGTGCCCTTCTCGATGCCGCGCTCGCCGCCGCGGCGGAACGCGGCTGTACCGTCATGCGCCTGGAAGTCCGCGAGGACAATCCCCGCGCCATCGCGCTCTACGAGCGCAACGGTTTCGCCCGGGTCGGGCGGCGGCCCGGCTATTATGCCGACGGCCAGACCGCCCTCCGCTATGCGCGCCCCGTCGCCGGTCGGGACCTCCCGGTGGGACCGGAAGCGCGAGAACCCCACACCCGAAGGCGCACATTGTCATGACCTGGGTCATCCTCACAGGCCGGCAGAGCGACCTCGACCAGGTCGCCACGCCCCACAAGGTCATCACCAACCGCGACTATCTCGCCCATCCGGCGCTGTTTCGCGGGCAGCGGCCGAAGGTCATCAACCTGTCCAACAATTACGGCTACCAGAGCCGCGGCTACTACGCCTCGCTGCTGGCCTCCTCGCGCGGCCACAAGGTCATTCCGACCGTCGAGACGATGATCGACCTGTCGGAGAGGAAGCTGTACGAGAACGCGCTGCCGGAACTCGAACTGGCGCTGAACAAATGCCGCAAGGATCTCGGCGGCACGATTCCGGGCCGCGTCACCGTCTTCTTCGGTATCGGCCCCTCGAAGGCCTGGGACCGTTTTGCCCGGCTGCTGTTCGACTGGTTCCGCGCCCCCGCACTGGAGGTGACCATCAGGGACGCCGGCGAATGGGCGTCCATCCGCAAGATCGGTTTCCTGCCTCTGGCGCGCATGAAGGAGGACGAGGAGAAGCGCTTCCTCGCCTGCCTCGAAACCTACACAGGCCGCGAATGGCGCGATTCGAGGGCGCGCACGCCGGCCCGCTACACCTTCGCCACGCTCATCGACCCGCATGAGCAGCTGCCGCCCTCGGAAGTCTCGTCGTTGCGCCACTGGGCGAAGATTGCCGAGAAGATGGGCGTCGAGGTCGAACCGATCACGAAGAAGGATCTCGCCAGACTCGCCAACTACGACGCGCTGTTCATCCGCGAGACGACGTCGATCTCCAACCACACCTACCGCTTCGCTCGCCGCGCCCAGCAGGAAGGCATGCCGGTCATCGACGATCCGCTGTCGATGATCCGCTGCACCAACAAGGTCTATCTGAACGAGCTGATGACCTACAACAAGGTGCCGGTGCCGCCGACCGTCATGATCGCCGGGCCGGCCGACCTCGAACTCGCGGCGCAGACGCTCGGCTTTCCGCTCGTGCTGAAGATCCCCGACAGCGCCTTTTCGCGCGGAGTCAAGAAGGCGTCGAACCTCGCCGAGCTGAAGACGCTGGCGACGCAGTGGCTGGAGGACTCCGACCTGCTGATCGCGCAGAAATTCATCCCGACGCAGTACGACTGGCGCGTCGGCGTGCTCGGCGGGCAGCCGCTGTTCGCCGTGCACTATCTGATGGCGAAGAAGCACTGGCAGATCGTCAACCACGACCGCCGCGGCAAGCCCGAGCAGGGCGGCATCAAGACCTTCACCCTGAAGGAAGCGCCGCCCGAGGTGGTGGAGACGGCGGTGCGTGCCGCGCGCTGCATCGGCGACGGGCTCTACGGCGTCGACCTCAAGGAGACGAAGGACGGGGTCTACGTCATCGAGATCAACGACAATCCCAACCTCGACCACGGCTGGGAGGATTCGGGCGAGAAGGACCAGGTCTGGATCCGGCTCACCCAGTGGTTCCTCGACCGGCTGGAAAAGCAGGGGCGGTAGACCGCCTGCGGTTCAGGGCCGCCGCGCCGCGTCGAGCGCTGCGAAGCGCTCCATGAAGTCGATTTCGACGTCGCGGGCCGGTCGCGGCGAAAGGTCGAGGCCGTCGGCTGCGATCCCCCTGGGCCGGCCGAAGAACTTCGTCGCTTCGGCAGTGGAGAAACCCGCGAGTTCGGTCGCCTCGAAATAGGCGGCGATCTGGTCGGCGCGCTTGATCTCCTTCTTCAGCCTTTCGGAGAGTACCGGCGGCAGCGAGAAGCGCAGGTGGATGGCACGTTGCAGGCGTGCCTCGCAGTCCTTGTAGCCGCCGCCCATCACCGCCTTGAACGGCGAGATCATATCGCCGATGACGTATTCCGGCGCGTCGTGGAGCAGCGCGGCGAGGCAGGAACCGGCCGAGGCTTGAGGACAGAGTACGTGGAAGATGCGCTCCACGACGAGCGAGTGCTGGGCGACGGAAAAGGCGTGGTCGCCGACCGTCTGGCCGTTCCAGCGGGCGACGCGGGCGAGCCCGTGGGCGATGTCGGCAATCTCGACGTCGAGCGGCGAGGGATCGAGGAGATCGAGCCGGCGGCCGGACAGCATGCGCTGCCAGGCGCGCGGCGGCGCGCCGACGCGGTCGGCCATCACGCCTCTCCCGCAGCCGATTCGGACATCGTTTCGGGGAACGCGAATTTCGCCCAGGCGGGGATCGACAGCGTCAGCGGAACCCCGGCGGCGGCGATCGGTTGGCCCGCGTCCATCGCCTCCTTGACGCGGTCGATGCGGACAACAGCCAGTGCATTCGTTCCGCTGACCGTACCGAGCGCGCCGAGCGCCCGGCCGGAGGACTCGACGGGCGTTCCGGCCGCGGGGAGGGGGGCCTCCGCGGCCGCTATCAGGACGCGGCGCCTCGCCGTGCCGCGATGCTGCATCCGCGAGACGACCTCCTGGCCGACATAACAGCCCTTGCGGAAGCCCAACCCGCCGGTCTGGTCGAGGAGCACGTCGTGCGGGAAGGCGTCGCCGAGCGCGTAGTCGGTTCCGCTTTCGGCGATGCCGTGAGCGACGCGGAGCGCGTCCCATGCTGCGACGCTGCCTTGCGGCTCGGGGCCGGCGTTTCCGGCGACGGCATAGATGCGGCTGACGCCGACATCGCCGGGGAAACGGGAATCGCGCAGTGTTGATTCGGTGCCTGAAGGCGTTGAATCGGATTGCGAAGTCGTTGAATCGGCATCCGAGGAAGCCGGATCATCCTCCCATGATGCGGCGACAAATACCTGATCTTTCGCGGCAATCGTCACCTTCGCCCGCAGCTTGTAGACGGTGAGCCGCCGCGCGAATTCGTGTGCGACGTCCTTGCGGCAGTCGAGACGATAGCCGCCGGCCGCCTTCGAGATGAGGAAGTCGAACAGGATCTTGCCCTGCGGCGTGAGCAGCGCGCCGGGCCGCGCTTCGCCATCGGCGATCCCCGGGAGATCGGTCGTCAGGATATTCTGCAGGAAATGTTCGGCGTCCTCGCCGGTGACGAGGATCAGGGCACGGTCGGGTAACCGGACAATCGGCATGGCGGGGGGCGGCCTTGCTTGCAAATCGGAGGGTCCTTACGTAAGCCCGGGCCCAGCGAGCGGCAAGGGCACACAAGGTGGCGGCAATCTTCGATCTCATCCTGCGCGGCGGCATGGTCGTCAACCATGACGGCAAGGGCGTCCGCGACATCGGCGTCCGTGGCGGGCGGATCGCCGCCATCGGCGATCTTTCTGCGGCAAGCGGCGGCAGCGTGATCGAATGCGCCGGCCTCCATGTCCTGCCCGGTGTGGTCGACAGCCAGGTGCATTTCCGCGAGCCCGGCCTCGAGCACAAGGAGGACCTGGAAACGGGATCGCGTGCCGCCGTGCTCGGCGGCGTCACCGCCGTCTTCGAGATGCCGAACACGAAGCCCCTGACCACCAGTGCCGAAGCGCTGGCCGACAAGGTGGCCCGCGCGACGGACCGCATGCATTGCGATTTCGCCTTCTGGGTCGGCGGCACGCGCGACAACGCCCGCGACGTCGGCGAGCTCGAGCGCCTGCCGGGCGCGGCAGGCATCAAGGTCTTCATGGGCTCGTCCACGGGCGATCTCCTCGTCGAGGACGACGAGGGCGTTTACGAGATCCTGAAGAACACCCGCCGCCGCGCCGCCTTCCATTCCGAGGACGAATTCCGCCTTCGCGAACGCCTCGGCGAGCGCATCGAAGGCGACCCGTCCTCGCATCCGGTCTGGCGCGACGAGATCGCGGCGCTCCGGTGCACGCAGCGCCTCGTCGCTGTCGCCCGCCGTGCCCGGGCGCGCATCCACGTGCTGCACATATCCACCGCGGAGGAGATCGACTATCTCGCCAACCACAAGGACGTCGCCACCTGCGAGGCGACGCCGCACCATCTGACGCTGTCGTCGGACGACTATGCGAGTCTCGGCACCCTGCTCCAGATGAACCCGCCGGTGCGTGCCGCCCGCCATCGCGAGGGAATCTGGCGCGGCGTCGATCAGGGCATCGTCGACGTGCTCGGTTCCGACCACGCGCCGCACACGCTCGAGGAGAAGGCGAAATCCTATCCGGCCTCGCCGTCCGGCATGACGGGCGTGCAGACGCTGGTGCCGGTCATGCTCGACCACGTGAATGCGGGCAGGCTCAGCATCGAGCGTTTCGTCGACCTTACCAGCCACGGTCCGAACCGGATTTTCGGCATGGCGCGCAAGGGCCGTATCGCTGTCGGCTATGATGCCGACTTCACCGTCGTCGATCTCGCGCGCCGCGAGACGATCCGCAACGAGCAGGCCGGCTCCCGCGCCGGCTGGACGCCCTATCACGGGCGCCGGGTCACCGGCTGGCCCGTGGGCACCATCGTGCGCGGCCGGCGCGTGATGTGGGAAGGCGAGATCGTCGAAGCCGGGCAGGGGCGCCCGGTGGAATTCTCGGAAGGCTATCTCGAGGGCAAGTGAAGGCGCCATGCGAGGTCCGGACACGGGCAGACGCCCAGGTCCCTTGGGCCCGCTCCTCCTCAGTCACCCGCGACGAAGAACTGCCAGCGCCCTTCGGGCGTAATGCCGACACGGTAGAAGATATAGGCGCCATAGGACTTCATGTCCTCGTAGTCCCCGGCGGTGACGATCTTGAAAAGTTCGACCCGCTGCGGCGGCGTGAGCTGCTCGAGCGGCACGGCGAAGAAGTAGGGCCAGACGTAGAGTTCCTCGGCCGTGCCCGCATCGAGATGAACGTACCCGGCTTCCAGCACTTCTTCGAGGATGGCCAGGATCTCCTGGCCGCCCTCGTCGCCGGAGAGTTCCCCGAGGAACGCGATCGGATCGCCGTCGACGCCGCCCAGCGCGAACTGGGTCGTGTCGTCGCCCATGCCGATGAGCGGCCGCAGCTTTTCGATGTCGCCGCTCTTCGCCGCTTCGACGATGAGGCCGTGCATGCGCCGCACCGGCTCGGGGAGAGCGGCGAGGTCGTATTGGATCTCGGGAATCGGGGCGTCGGGGTCGAGCCCCGGCCGGGCGGCTCCGCTGCCGTCGGCGCCGTCGGTCTCCCCGTCGTTACCGCCGCCTTCGCCCGGCGTGGGCGGGATCGTCTGATCGGTCGCTGGCGCCTCGCCGCCGGATGCCGGCGGACGCCCGGGATCGGGAAGCGGAACCGGATCGACCGGGGGCAGCGGTTCCTTCTCGATGCCGTCGTCGGGGGGAGCGGCGGGGACATCGCCCTGCTGGATTTCGCTCAGTGCCCATGACGGGAAAACGGCCAGGGGTGAAAAGGCGAGCAGTCCGGCAAGCAGCAAGGCCAAGCCATGCGGGGCGATCCGAGCCCGTTTCCGTCCCGTCCCGATTCGTGATGCCATCGAACCCCACCTGCCGTCAGAAACAGTGGAACCGGCCGGCTCCAGGATAGCCGATAAACCGCGACGGCGCGGGCGCGTCAATGCTTCCGCAACAGGGGTTCGAACTCACCGGAGATCACCTTTTCGCGCATGCGGTCCAGCAAGGCGAGCGCTGCGGCCTCGCCGCTCGATCTCAGGAGTTCGCCGAAAGCCGTGGACAACGCCGCTTCGGCGATGATTTCCGGTTCGATGCCCGCCGAAAGCCCCTCCGCCCAGGCCTCGCTGTGGCTTTCGACCGACGTCAGGCGCTTTTCTTCGCGCACCAGGGCATCGATGTCGTTGACGGCCTGTTCCATGCTGGCTTCACCCCATCAAGTGATGATCCGCAAACAACGGATCAACTTGAGTCGTTCCTGTTAATGTCCCGTTAAGCCTTTTCTAGCACACCGATTTCGCCTTGTGGGCCGGCACTGGCGAAAAAGTTAACAGTTTCCTAATTGCCGAAACGGACCGCAATGTCACGGCTCAATTCCTCGCCCTCCTTCATGAAGCGGGCGATCGCCTCGGTCGCCGAGGCCGTGCACTTCACATAGGTGCCCTCGTAGGAGCGGTAGCCACGGTTGAAAGAGGCCACGTAGCGCGCGAGCAGGTCCGGCGCCGGATTTTCGGCGTCGATCAGCCTCTGCATCTGGTCGCGCCACAGCGTGCCTTCCTCGCCGCACAGATTGCGCAGGTAGTGGAGCGAGCCGAGCACTTCGGCAAGGCGCAGCAACCGCGGCTGGAACGGAGCCTCGACCGCCATGGCGGGAGCGGCCAGCCCGGCAAGAGCGACGACGGCGGCGAAAAGGGCAGAATGACGGCGCATGCGCCCTTCTTGTCCAATGATCTTGTCCGCCGCAAGGCGATTCTCCCCACGCGTCAGGGCGTGTCCGCGACGCGGGCGGTCTCTCCGGCCAGAAGCCTCCGGGCGATCTCGAGCGTCGACGGCGTGATCGGCAGGTCCGCGAGCTCGTCGAGCCCGTACCAGCCGAGCGCCTCGGCGTCGTCGGCGGCGATCGCCTCGCCGCCCTGCCACGCACCGGTGAGCACGGTCAGGCGGTAGCGCACCGGGCGGCCTTCACGCCGGCTTTCGATGGCGATGTCGCCGACGAAAGCGAGCCTGCCCGCGACGAGCCCGGTCTCTTCCTGCAGTTCGCGCCGCGCCGCCGCCTCCGCGGTTTCGCCCGCCTCGATGCGGCCGCCGGGAAAGGCGTAGAGCCCGCGCGACGGCGCCCGGCCGCGCCGGACCAGGAGCACGCGGCCGGCGCGCAGCAAAGCGACCGAGACGGCCGGGATTTCCCCGGACCCCGACAGTTCCGGCCGGCCGGCTTCGTCGTCGTTTGCTTCGACCATCGGAGCGCGATCTCCTCGGCGGCCTTGTCGGCCTGGCCTCCCTTTCGTAATGAAGGTAGCATCATGTGCGGACGCTTCACACTCACCGCGAGCCCCGAGGAGGTCCAGGCACTGTTCGGCCTGCTTGATCTCGAGGCGTTCCCGCCGCGCTACAACATCGCCCCGACCCAGCCGATCCTGCTCGTCGTCGCCGGTCCGCCGCGCGAGCCGGGTTCCAATCTGCCCGATCGCCGGGCGTTGCTGGTGCGCTGGGGCCTGATCCCGTCCTGGGCGAAGAACCCCAGGGACCTGCCGCTGCTGATCAACGCGCGTTCGGAGACGGCTGCGGAGAAGAACGCCTTCCGCGCCGCCATGCGCCACCGTCGCGCGCTGGTGCCGGCGTCCGGCTTCTACGAATGGAAGCGCGACGGCAACAAGTCGACGCCCTATTTCGTCCGTCCGAAGGGGGGCGGGCTCGTCGCCTTCGCCGGCCTGATGGAGACGTTTGCCGAGCCGGGCGGCTCCGAGATCGATACCGGCGCCATCCTGACCACGGCAGCCAATGCCGATGTCGCGTCCATCCATGACCGGATGCCGGTCGTCATCCAGCCGGCCGACTATGCCCGCTGGCTCGATTGCCGCACGCAGGAGCCGCGCGACGTGGCCGATCTGCTGCGGCCCGCCGAACCCGGCTTCTTCGAGGCGATTGCGATTTCGGACAAGGTCAACAAGGTGGCCAACACCGGCCCCGAGATCCAGCTTCCCCTTCCGGGCGAACGGCCGCCGGAACCCGCCGCGGCAAAGGCCGTGGAGCAGAAAACGGTCGGGCCGAAATCCGGTCCGCAGCTCGAGCTTTTCTAGGGTCGGGTGCGGCGTCCGGCACGCCGCGCGGGGCGGCTCAGGCCGCCGACTTCGCCGCGGCCGGGGCCGTCTTGCGCTTCTTCGCGTGGAGCAGCGCCGCCACGATCGCGGCGGGGCCGATGGCGCGGTAGTGGGTGGCGAGCGCCGCGTACTGCTTGCGCGCACGTTCGGACTCGTTCCGGGTCACAGGCATGGTCTCTTCCCTAGGGTCACGGTGTTCCATGGGTCTGCAGATGGTGACCGATTTCGACCAAATCGTGACGCGGCCGGAAAATCGGAACGGACGGCCGTCTCCGTCTGCATCGACATGTTTGATAAAATCCTGCCGATCGTCCGACACGGCGGAAACCGCGCGCCGCGGCAAAAGCACCTTGACGGCCGGCGGGGCGAGGCGCGATAAGCGGCCCATGAAAACGTCCTTCGCCATTACCGGCATTTGCATTATTGGCTAGCGCTCGCGCTGGTCCGGACGTTTTCGCCATCTTTCCCGAAAGACACGACAACGAACCGGCCAGCGGGCCGAAGCGCGCCTTGCGGCCGCTTCATGCACGGCCGGCGAGGGAACTGGGTCTGGAGGTTCGATGTCCGAGGGGTTCAAGGGGCTCAGGCTCTACAACACGCTGACGCGTGCGAAGGAGGACTTCGTCCCCATCGATCCGCAAAACGTGCGCATGTATGTCTGCGGCCCCACCGTCTACGATTACGCCCATATCGGCAACGCGCGTCCGGCGATCGTCTTCGACGTGCTTTATCGCCTGCTCCGCCACCTCTACGGGCCGGATCACGTCACCTATGTGCGCAACATCACCGACGTCGACGACAAGATCAACGCCCGTGCGCTGCGTGACTTTGGCGCCGAGATCGCGGCGGGCCGGCTCTCGCTCAACGAGGCGATCCGCAAGGTCACCGAGCCGACCTACGAGCAGTACCAGAAGGACGTCGGCGCGCTCGGCTGCCTCCCGCCGACCTATCAGCCGCGGGCGACGGAATTCGTGCTGCCGCGCGCCGACGGCAAGGCCGACATGGTGACGATGATTCAATCTCTCATCGACCGCGGCCATGCCTATGTTGCCAATGGCGAAGTGCTGTTCGACGTGACCTCGATGCCCGACTACGGCCAGCTGTCGAAGCGGCCGCTCGACGAGCAGCAGGCCGGCGCGCGCATCGCCGTCGAGGCGCACAAGAAGAACCCGGCCGACTTCGTCCTGTGGAAGGAGAGCACCGCCGAGGAACCCGGCTGGGAGGCGCATTTCGACCTGAAGGACGGAAGCCACGTGCACATCCACGGCCGCCCCGGCTGGCACATCGAGTGCTCGGCGATGAGCGACGCGCTGTTGTGGGATGCCGTCAAGGACCGCCTGTCGCCGGAAGCGCTCGCGCGTCCGCATCAGTTCGACATCCACGGCGGCGGGCTCGACCTGATCTTCCCGCACCACGAGAACGAGATCGCCCAGTCGCGCTGCGCCCACGGCACCGAAGTCATGGCCAACTACTGGCTGCACAACGGCTTCCTCCAGGTCGAGGGCCGCAAGATGTCGAAGTCGGAGGGCAACTTCGTCACCATCCACGAATTGCTGGAGACGGAAAAGTTCGGCGGGCGCAAATGGCCGGGCGAGGTCCTGCGTCTGGCGATGCTGATGACGCACTACCGCCAGCCGATCGATTTCACTGTCGAGAAACTGCTCGAAGCAGAGAAGAAGATAGTCCGTTGGGGCAAAAGCGTTTATTTCCGGGAGACGCCGAGCGAGGATTTTATCTCTCCTGATGTCATTTCTTTTTTATTGGATGATATTAATTTTTGGCCGGCAGTAAAAATACTGGACGACCTATCCTATCCGGGGAATGCGGGTGATGGGAGATCGCATGAGACTTTGGAAGCGACGCTTAGGTTTCTCGGACTTCTTATGCCGTATAACGAATTCGAGAGAATGCTCACTATTGCGGATGAAGACACAAAGTTGATGATAGACGCGCGAATTGAAGATCGCCTCGCCTTCATCCGCGAAAAGAACTGGGCCGAAGCCGACCGAATCCGCGACGAACTCCTCGCGCAGGGCATCCAGCTGAAGGACGGCAAGGACCCCGCCACCGGCGAGCGCACCACGACGTGGGAGGTGAAGCGGTGAGGGTGGGGCAGGCCAGAGGGGGGTCGACGAAGCCAAACCGCCATACCGTACCGAACGTGGTTCGCGGGCGCGCGCGGACGATGCGCAAGAAGATGACCGACGCCGGACTCAGACCCTGGAACGAGCTTCGCGGCCACCGGCTGATGGGTCTCTCGTTCCGGCGACCGATGCCGGTCCGCGCCTACATCGTCGACTTCGCCTGTCTGTCGAAAAGGTTGATTGTCGAGGTCGACGGAACCCGGCTTGCGGAGGCTGAAGCGGCCGGGAAGGATGTCCTTCCTGCCCGCGCGCCGGAAGACCTTGGCTGGACCGTCCTGCGCTTCTGGAACGACGAGGTCCTGCGCGACATGGACAATCTCTGCCTGCATGTCGTCACCGTCGCCGGCTTGACGGCGGCCGATGCGGCCCGGCAAGTCCGTCAGGCGGAATCCGCAGTCCCCATCGAGGTAAGGCCATGATCGACCACACTGGTATCCCCGTTTCCGACCCCGCCCGTGCCAAGGCCTTCTACGACGCGGCGCTCGGCGCGCTCGGCGCGAAACTGCTGATGACCGTTCCGAAGGAGTTCACCGGCGGCAAATGGGTCGCCGGCTACGGGCTCGGTAGGCCGGTATTCTGGCTGACCGAATCGGCCGACACCGGTCCCGGGCGCCACTACGCCTTCACCGCGTCGAGCCGCGCCGAGGTCGACGCGTTCCATGCCGCGGCGCTCGCCGCCGGCGGCCGCGACAACGGCGCGCCGGGCCTGCGACCGCACTACCATGCCGATTATTACGGTGCCTTCGTCTTCGATCCGGACGGCAACAACGTCGAAGCCGTCTGCCACAGGCCGGAGTGACCGGATGACCCTCGACAACCGGCCTAGCTATTCCGGCGGCTGCCAGTGCGGCGCGGTGCGCTTCCATGTCGAGGGCGCGCTCGGCGACGCTTCCGTCTGCCACTGCCGCATGTGCCAGAAGGCCTCGGGCAACTTCTACCTGCCGCTGGTCTCGGTGCGCGAGGCGAAGCTCGTCTGGACGCGCGGCAAACCGAAGCGTTTCCGCTCGTCGAGCGCCGCGCATCGCGGCTTCTGCGAAGAATGCGGCAGGCCGCTGACCTACGAGGCGCCGGACGGCATCGCGCTCGCCATCGGCGCATTCGACCATCCCGAGGAGATCGCGCCGAGGATCCAGTGGGGTATCGAGGCGAAGCTGCCCTACGTCGATGACGTGCCGCAGCTGCCGCAAGAGGAGACGCTCGCCGACCAGGACGCTGCCTCGTTCCTCGCAACGCTGGTCTCCTACCAGCACCCCGACCACGATACCGAGACCTGGCCGCCCGAGGAGGGCCGGGGGGAGCGCGCATGAGCGGACAGGCCATCACCGGCGGCTGCCAGTGCGGCGCCGTGCGCTTCCGAGTCGCGAGGCTCGGCCGCGCCTCGATCTGCCACTGCCGCATGTGCCAGAAGGCTTTCGGTTCGTTCTTCGGTCCGCTGGTGACGGCGAAGGGGCTGGAGTGGACGCGCGGCTTCCCGGCGCGGTTCGCCAGTTCCAACGTCGTCAGGCGCGGCTTCTGCGCCGCCTGCGGTACGCCGCTGACCTACGAATACGAGGGCGGGACGGAGATCGCCATCGGCGCCCTCGACGACCCGGAACTGGCGCCGCCGGCGATCCAGGTCAATCCCGCCGACAGGCTCTCCTACGTCGAGGGCCTGCATACGCTGCCCTGGCGCATGGCGGGCGAAAGCGCGGCTGTCGACGCGTTCATGGCCTCGGTCAAGGGGCGCCAGCATCCAGATCACGACACGGAGATCTGGCCGCCGGCATCCGGCAACGCGAAGGGCGAGACGACATGAGCCTGAGAACCCTCTACCCCGAGATCGAGCCCTTCGAAAGCGGCATGCTCGACGTCGGCGACGGCCATTCGATCTACTGGGAGCGCGCCGGCACGCGCGGCGCCAAGCCGGCGGTGTTCCTGCACGGCGGCCCTGGCGGCGGCATCTCGCCGAAGCACCGGCGGCTGTTCGACCCGACCCTCTACGACGTCGTGCTGTTCGACCAGCGCGGCTGCGGCCGTTCGACGCCGCATGCCGAGCTGGAGGCCAACACGACCTGGCACCTCGTCGCCGATATCGAGCGTCTGCGCGAAAAGTTCGGTTTCGACAAATGGCTGGTGTTCGGCGGCTCGTGGGGCTCGACGCTGGCACTGGCCTATGCCGAGCGCCATCCCGATCGGGTCAGCGAGCTCGTGCTCAGGGGCATCTACACGCTCACCCGGGCCGAGCTCGCCTGGTACTATCAGTTCGGCGTGTCGGAGATGTTTCCGGACAAGTGGGAGCGCTTCCTCGCGCCGATCCCGGAAGGCGAGCGCGGCGACCTGATGGCGGCCTACCGGCGTCGGCTCACCGCCGACGACCGGTCGGTGCAGATCGAGGCCGCCCGCGCCTGGAGCCTGTGGGAGGGCGAGACGATCACGCTGCTGCCCGAACCGGAGACCAGCGGCAAGTTCGGCGAGGACGATTTCGCCATCGCCTTTGCCCGCATCGAGAACCACTTCTTCGTCCATGCCGGCTGGCTGGAGGAGGGCCAGTTGATCCGCGAGGCGCACCGGCTGAAGGGCATCCCGGGCGTCATCATCCACGGCCGCTACGACATGCCGTGCCCGCTTCGCTACGCCTGGGAACTGGCGAAGGCCTGGCCCGACGGCAAGCTGCACATCGTCGAGGGCGCCGGCCATGCCTTTTCCGAGCCGGGCATCCTCGACCGGCTGATCCGGGCGACGGATGCCTTTGCCGGCAAGGCGGAGTGAGCGGGCATGGCGGCGAACCCGAACCCCTCGAACCGGATGCCGAAGTGGCTTCTTTACGCGATCGCCGGGAAGATCGTGGCGTTGGTCCTGATCGTGGTCGTGGTCCTCTGGTATGCCGGCATCTTCTGACGGAAAGACGATGAAACGCGAACGCCTCTTCCTCTTCGACACGACTCTCCGCGATGGCCAGCAGACGCCGGGCGTCGACTTCTCCGTCGACGACAAGATCGCCATCGCGAACATGCTCGACGCGTTCGGCATCGACTATGTCGAAGGCGGCTATCCCGGCGCCAACCCGACAGACACTGCCTTCTTCGCGCAGAAGCGTACGGAGAAGGCGAAGTTCGTCGCCTTCGGCATGACCAGGCGCGTCGGCGTTTCGGCCTCGAACGATCCGGGCATCGCCGCCCTGGTCCAGGCGAAGTCGGATGCGATCTGCTTCGTCGCCAAGAGCTGGGACTACCACGTCCGCGTCGCGCTCGGCTGCAGCGAGGACGAGAATCTCGACGCCATCCGCGCCTCCGTCGAGGCCGCCCGCGCCGCCGGCAAGGAGGCGATGGTCGACTGCGAGCATTTCTTCGACGGCTACAAGTCCAATCCGGCCTATGCGCTCGCCTGCGCGCGTGCCGCCCACGACGCCGGCGCCCGCTGGGTGGTGCTGTGCGACACCAATGGCGGCACGCAGCCGTCGGAGGTCCGTGCCATCGTCGCGGCCGTAGTCGCCGCGGGCATTCCGGGCGCCCGCCTCGGTATCCATGCCCACGACGACACCGGCCAGGCGGTCGCCAACTCTCTGGCGGCGGTCGAGGCCGGCGTGCGCCAGATCCAGGGCACGCTGAACGGCATCGGCGAGCGCTGCGGCAACGCCAACCTCGTCACCATCATTCCCACGCTTGTGCTGAAGCCTGCTTTCGCCGCGCGTTTCGAGACCGGCATCGACGCCGAAGCGCTGAAGGGCATCTCGCGGCTGTCGCGCGGTTTCGACGAACTGCTCAACCGCGCACCCGAGGCGCAGGCACCCTATGTCGGTGCGTCCGCCTTTGCCACCAAGGCCGGCATCCACGCCTCGGCGCTGGCCAAGGAACCGAAGACCTACGAGCACGTGCCGCCGGAATCGGTCGGCAACCGCCGCCGCGTCATGGTTTCCGACCAGGGCGGCAAGGCGAACTTCGTCGCCGAGCTGAAGCGCCGCGGTATCGACGTGCCGCGCGACGACGGCCGGCTCGACGCGCTGATCGCCGTGGTGAAGGAGCGCGAGGCGGAGGGCTACGCCTACGAGGGCGCCGATGCCAGCTTCGAGTTGCTCGCCCGCAAGATGCTGCATACTGTCCCTGACTTCTTCAGGGTAACTTCGTTCCGCTGCATGGTCGAGCGCCGCTTCGACGCGAACGGCAATCTGAAAACCGTCTCCGAAGCGATCGTTAAGGTGCTGGTCGACGGCGAGGAGCGCATGTCGGTGGCCGAGGGCCACGGGCCGGTGAACGCGCTCGACATCGCGCTGCGCAAGGACCTCGGCCGGTTCCAGGCCGAGATCGCCGACCTTTCACTGGTCGACTACAAGGTGCGCATCCTCAACGGCGGCACCGAGGCGATCACCCGCGTGCTGATCGAATCGCACGACGCCACCGGCGCGCGCTGGTGGACGGTCGGCGTCTCCGACAACATCATCGACGCTTCCTTCCAGGCGCTGATGGATTCCATCGTCTACAAGCTTATGAAGAACCGCGAGATGGCCGGGCTGGCGGCGGCGGAGTAGCGCCGCGGGCCACCCGGCAAGCCGGCCGATCCCGCTTGAACCATCAAGCGGAATGCGATGAGCCATCAGAAGAATGACATGGTCATCGGCCGCGCCGGCAGGCATAGCAGCGCCATGACCGACACGACCGCAAATCGGGCGAGCGAGGCCACGCGCGGCTTCTTCTTCGCCCTTTCCGCCTATGTCTTCTGGGGCGTACAGCCGATCTTCATGAAGCTGGTCGCGCATATCCCGGCCGCCGAGGTCGTTGCGCACCGCATCGTCTGGTCGCTGCCGATCGCCGGCGCCGTCATCTGGGCGCTCGGGCGAACGGCCGACCTGAAAGCCGCGCTGCGCTCGCCGCGCACGCTTCTCATGGCCGCGGTCACCGCGGCGCTGATCACGGTCAACTGGGGCATCTACGTCTGGGCGATCGCCGTCGACCGGGCGGTGGAGACAGCGCTCGGCTACTACATCAATCCGCTGGTCAGCGTCGTCATGGGGGCGCTGTTGCTCGGCGAGAAGCTGACCGTGCCGCAGATGGTCGCCGTCGGCCTCGCTTTCGCCGCCGTCGTCGTGCTCACCGTCGATGCCGGCGGGCTGCCCTGGGTGTCGCTGGCCCTGGCGTTGACCTTCGCCGTCTACGGCTTCCTCAGGAAGACTCTGCCGATCGGCCCCAGCCAGGGCTTCTTCCTCGAGGTGATGATCCTCTGCCTGCCGGCCCTCGGCTACATTGCGTGGCTGGAGATGCAGGGCGCGAGCCATTTCGTCGCCGTACTGCCGAACGACATCACGCTGCTCCTGCTGTGCGGACCCGTCACCGCGACGCCGCTTTTGCTCTATGCCTTCGGCGCCAAGCTGCTGCGCTATTCCACCATCGGCATCATGCAGTACATCGGCCCGTCGATCGTGCTGCTGATTGCCGTGTTCGTGTTCGGCGAGCCGTTCGGCGGCGTCAAGGCGCTCGCCTTCGGCCTGATCTGGGCCGCGCTCGCCATCTACACCTGGTCGATGTTCGTCACGCAACGGAAATAGGCATGTACGAGCTGCTCATCGCCAACAAGAACTACTCGTCGTGGTCGTTGCGGCCGTGGGTGCTGATGAGCGCGCTGGGCATACCGTTCCGCGAGCGGCTGGTCCCGTTCCCGACCGGCCCGAGCTACGCGACCTTCCGCCCGTACTCGCCGACCGGGCGCGTGCCGTGCCTGAACGACGACGGCCTCGCCGTCTGGGATTCGCTCGCGATTGTCGAATACCTCGCGGAGCGTCATCCGGGCGTCTGGCCGGCCGATGCCGAGGCTCGCGCCTTCGCGCGCTGTATCGCTGCCGAGATGCATTCCGGCTTTTCTTCGCTGCGTTCCATGTGTGGCATGAACTGCGGAATCCGCGTCCGCCTCCATGAACGGCCGGCCCCGCTTGAAGCCGACATCGCGCGTATCGGCGAGATCTGGAACGAGGGCCTGTCGCGTTTCGGCGGACCGTTCCTCGCGGGCGACTCGTTTACCGCCGCCGACGCCTTCTTTGCGCCGGTCGTCTTCCGGGCGCTGACCTATGGCCTCGACTTCGGCGGCGCGTCGGCCGCCTATGTGGAGCGCATGCTGGCGCTGCCGGCCATGCGCGCCTGGTACGAGGCCGCGCTCGTCGAGCCCTGGCGCGAGCCGGACCACGAAGCCGAGACGCTTTCTTTCGGCACGCTCGCGGCGGATCTGCGCAGCCGCTGAGGCGGCGATCGCCGTCCGCCAGTCACAACTTGTCGATGACGGCCTCGACGCCCGCTGCCGGAGCGCCGTCGGCGGCCGCCTCGACCAGGATGGTCGGCACGACCTGTTCTGTCTCCGCGACCACGATCGGCTTCACCAGATGCGACGTGTGGATGAAGCCCTCGGCGCGCATGTGGTCGAGGAGGTCGAGCATCGGATTCCAGAAGCCGTCGACATTGGCGAAGACGATCGGCTTGCGATGATGGCCGAGCTGTGCCCAGGTCATGATCTCGATGATCTCCTCGACGGTGCCGATGCCTCCGGGAAGCGCCACAAAGGCGTCTGATTCCTCGAACATCCTGTGTTTTCGCTCATGCATGTTCTGAGTCACGATGAGCTGGTCGAGGCGGTCGAGCGCGGATTCGGTCGCTTCCTTGGTAATGAGGAACCGAGGGATGATCCCAGTGACCTTGCCGCCGCCGCGTATGGCGCCGTCGGCGACGGCTCCCATGATCCCCTTCGTTCCGCCGCCGTAGATCAGGCGCAGACCGGCCTGAGCGATCGACCGGCCGAGGATCTGGCCGGCCTCGACGTATCTCTGGCCGCGGCCCGGCGACGAGCCGCAATAGACGCAGACTGATCGAATCGTGTTCATCCCTGATTGGTGATGGCACGCGGGACGGCGGTCAAGGGGTTGCCCGGCTTCCTTGTCGGTTTGCGCAAAAGACGTTAGACGAAAGCTTGGTGGCAAAAGGGCTTGGACGAAATGGTGATCAATCCGCTCAAGGCGTTCCTCTTTCTGGCAGGAGGGGCGGCGGCGGCCGGGGCAACCGCCTACGTCTCGGGCGCCCTCGATCCGTACCTCTTCCCGCCTGCGCCGCCCGCGGCGGAGGTGGCTGCGGTGCCCGCACCCACGGCGCCCGCCGACGCGAAGACCGAGCGCCTGCCGGCCGCCGAGCAGCCGGCCGAACCGTCGGCGCCCGCCGCCGGGGCGACCGTGATTCCCTCCTTCGACGTCGTGCGTGTCGAGCCGGACGGCTCCGTCGTCATAGCGGGTACCGCGGCGCCGCAATCGCTCGTCGAGGTGATCGCAACGGAGCAGGTGCTCGCCTCGTCGAAGGCCGACGGCGCCGGCGCCTTCGCCATCGTATTCGACAATCCGCTGAAACCGGGTGACTACCAGCTTTCGCTGCGCGCGACCGATCCGAACAACGTCGTCGTCGCTTCGACCGAGACCGCGGTGATCTCCATCCCGGAGTCGCCTTCGGGCGAGGTTCTGGCGATGGTCGAGGAGCCCGGAAAGCCGGCCGAGATCATGACGGCACCGCAGCCTGCCGCCAGCGCACCCGCTGTCGTCGATGCGGCCGCCCAGCCGGCCCCAGCCGAAACGTCTTCGCAGCCCGCGGCGGAGCAGCCGTCCGGCGAGCCGAAGACCGCCGCCGAAGGCGAAGCGGCTGCG
>DUSC01000124.1 GCA_012842935.1 Hyphomicrobiales bacterium
ATCGCCGCGATCGCATTCGGCAGGCCGGCCGCGGTCGTCAACGGCAACGTCGAGCGGGTCATGACGCGGGTCCTGGCCCTCCATATGCCGCTGCCGGAGGCCAAGAAGGCGATACGCAGGGCATTGCGCCCTCTCGTGCCGACGGACCGGCCGGGCGACTTTGCTCAGGCGATGATGGATCTCGGCGCGACGATCTGCACGCCACGGCGCCCCAACTGTATGCTCTGCCCGCTTCGCCGGGATTGTTCGGCGCTGGAGGCAGGCGACCCCGAACGTTTCCCGCTTCGCCCGGCGAAGGCGGGGCGGCCTCGGCGTCGCGGCGCGGCTTTCGTCGCCGTGCGCCCGGACGGCGCCATCCTGCTGCGTCGGTGACCCGACAAGGGCCTGCTCGGCGGGATGAGCGAAGTGCCGACATCCGGCTGGTCGGCGCGATCCGACGGCGACAACACGCCCCGCGCGGCGCCGTTCGAGGCGGAATGGATCGCGGCGGGGAACGTCTTGCATGTTTTCACGCATTTCGAACTTGAACTCTCGGTGTTCCGCGCGGCCGTGCCGGATCTTTCGCCACCGCCGGGTCATCGCTGGGCGCGCCTGCAGGATATCCACGACGAGGCGCTGCCGACTGTCATGAAAAAAGCGATCGAAGCTGCCATACCGGGCGCGACACGGAAGAAGCGACCGCAAGGCGAGGCATGACATGAACGAGATACGCCATATCGTTTTCGACATCGGCCGGGTGCTGATTCACTACGATCCCGACCTGCCTTTCAGCCGGCTGATCCCCGACGCCACGGAGAGGCGCTGGTTCTTCGAGAACGTCTGTACGCCCGACTGGAACGTCGAACAGGACCGCGGGCGAACCTGGGACGAGGCCGAAAGGCAGCTCATTGCCCTTCACCCGGACCATGCCGAGAACATACGGAACTTCCGCCGCCACTGGCACGAAATGGTTCCCCATGCCTATGAAGACACCGTCGCGCTGATGCTCGAGCTTCTCGACGCCGGCCACGACGTCACCATGCTCACCAACTTCGCGGCGGACACGTTTGTCGAAGCACGGCGAAAATTCCCGTTCCTCGACCGCCCGCGCGGCGTCACCGTTTCCGGCGAAATCGGCATGATAAAGCCGGATCGCGGCATCTACGATCACCACGCGGCCGCCTTCGATCTCGATCCGGCCGCCACCATCTTCATCGACGACAGCCAGAAGAACGTCGACGGGGCGAAGGCCGCAGGTTGGCATGCCGTCCTGTTCCGGAACGCCAAAGCGCTCGAGGAGGACCTCGAGCGCTTCGGGATCAGGCCGTGACTGGATGAACGGCCGACCGGAAAACCGTCAGGCGCCGGCGCGCTGCATGCCGACCCGAGCAATGCGGCGCAGTTCGTCGATCGGCGTTAGGCCGCCGTTGCGTTCGTAGTGCCAGAATGTCCAGCCGTTGCAGGCATCAAGCCCCTGAACCAGCGCCCCGACGCGGTGGATCGACCCCGAGACGTCGGCGGCTGCCAAAGTGCCGTCTGCGCGGACGATCGCCGAATGCCGGCGTCGGGCGTCGAAAAGTCGTGTTCCCGGCGCGAGAAGCCCGTTGTCGATGAGGCTGACGAAGGCGACCCTTGGCTCGGCGCGCTTGCCCGTCATCGTCTCGATCTCGGCCGGCCCCAGCGGCTTGACCGATGCGATCCGCCGTTCGGCCGCATCGATATAGGTCTGCTCCCGCTCGACACCGACGAAGTGGCGCCCCAGCCTGCGGGCAACGGCGCCGGTTGTACCGGACCCGAAGAAGGGGTCTAGGACGACATCGCCGGGCCGCGTGGAGGCCAGCATGACGCGCGCCAGAAGAGCCTCCGGCTTCTGCGTCGGATGCAGCTTGTTTCCATCTTCGTCCTTCAACCGCTCGTGGCCCGTGCAGATCGGGAACAGCCAGTCGGAACGCATCTGCAGGTCGTCGTTGGCCGCCTTCATCGCCTCATAGTTGAAGGTGTAGCCTTTCGCATCCTTGTCCCGCGACGCCCAGATCAGTGTCTCGTGGGCATTCTGGAACCTGCGGCCGCGAAAATTGGGCATCGGGTTCGTCTTGCGCCAGACGATGTCGTTGAGGACCCAGAAGCCAAGATCCTGCATCGTCGCGCCGACACGGAAGATGTTGTGATAGGATCCGATGACCCAGATCGTGCCATTCGGCTTCAGCACCCTGCGTGCGGCGAGCAGCCAGGCGCGGGTGAAGGCATCGTAGGCGGCGAAACTCTCGAACTGGTCCCAGGCGTCATCGACCGCGTCGACCCTGGACTGGTCGGGCCGGTGCAGGTCACCGTCGAGTTGCAGGTTGTAGGGGGGGTCGGCAAAGACGACATCGACCGACTTCTCCGGGAGCCGTTCGAGCGCCGAGACGCAATCGCCCTTGAGGATCGTGTCCAACCAATCGGCATTCGCGGCAGGCGCAGACCGGTCGGTTGCAGTACGCACGGCTGACATGAGGGTACCCGGGATTACGCGTCACTCTTTACTGCCTGTTATGGTTACCGGATCGGGTAAAGATTTCATGAAGCGGCACGGCGGGATTTGCGGTCCCCGCACTGATCGTGTATCGGCCCGCTGCCCTCGACCTTCACCGACCGCCCACGGATCAGAGAACCATGGCCGCCTTCGATCTCGTCATTTTCGATTGCGACGGAGTCCTGGTCGATTCCGAGATCGTTGCAGCTCGCGTCGAGGCCGAACTGCTCGCGGCGGCCGGCTACGAGATCGCGGCGGAGGAGCTTGCCGAGCGATATGCCGGCCTCACCTTCAAGGACATCCTTCTCTCGATCGAGAGGCAGGCGGCGATACCGTTCCAGGCGTCGCTGATCGACCAGGCCGAGTCACTGGTCGACCAGCGTCTCGCGGACGAAGCGCGTGCGATAGACGGCGCCCACGCAGCCGTTTCGTCGGTCAAGGTGAAACGCTGCATCTGCTCCAACTCGACCGAACACCGCCTCGACTCCATGCTCGAACGCACGCGGCTGAAGCCGCTCTTCGAGGGCAGGATCTTCTCCGCAAGGGCCATCCCGTCAGGGAAGCCGAAACCGGCGCCGGACGTCTTCCTTCATGCCACCAAGACCATGGGCGCCGATCCGGGCCGCACCCTCGTCGTCGAGGACTCGGTGCCGGGGGTTCACGGCGCGCGGAGCGCCGGGATGCGGGTCGTCGGCTTCACGGGTGCGTCGAGCACTTATCCCGGACATGCCGATGCGCTGACCGAAGCCGGCGCCGAGACCGTGATCCGGCGCTGGGCGGATTTTCCGGGCGTGATGGCCGCTCTGTCGCAGTGGTCCGACAACTGAACGCCAGTCGTCGCCTGGCGGGTCCTACTGGTTGTAGGGACCCTCGTCGTAACCGATGAAGATCTGGATAGTGCCGGGTTCCGGGATCGGAATGACGACGTTCGGATCGTTGAATAAAAACTGGGTCGCTCCCGATCCGGCGGCGACCTCCACCTGGTACTTGTGCAACTGGCTGTACAGGACGCTGTCGCCCTTCACCACCGCGACGCGAATCGGCATGGTGATCGAACCGGGGCCGCCGAGCGGGCCGGTGATGATCCTGCCTGCGGCCGCGGCGTTGATCGTCATCGTACCGGCGGAGCGAGTGCAGCTGCGCGTCACGTCGGAAATCGACGCCTGGTAGACAAGCTTCGATGGATCGTCCTTGGCACCCTTCGCGTAGGTGCGGAAAAACGACGTGCCTTCACGAAGCACGATCGGCGGACAGTAGGCGCGCAATTCGCTTTCCAGCACCTTGTCGCTGGGCGGAGGCGGCGCGTCGGCACCGACATTGAGGACGCTGTCGCTCGATTGGCAGCCGGCGGCGGCGAGGATAAAGCCGGCAAGGACGAAACCAGACAATACGCGGGCGGAGTTCTTCCGGGACTTCATCAACTGCACTTCCCTGTCACGAGTGAGCCGTCTATAGCAACGGCGCGGCAAAAAAGCGACGGACGGACCAGGAATTTCGGGTGCCCCAGGAGCCTGACGGCGCGCCGCAGCGGACGGATGACGATGAGATATGTCAGCACGCGGGGCGAGGCCCCGGAACTCGGTTTCTCCGACGCCATGCTAGCCGGACTCGCGCGCGACGGCGGCCTCTACGTTCCAAGGGAGTGGCCGGTTCTCTCCGCCGCAGAAATCCGCAGCCTGCGCGGACTGTCCTACCCTGAGATCGCCACCCGGCTGCTGACGCCCTACCTCGGCGGCGAGATCGATCATGCGGTATTCGAGCGTATCGTGCGCGAAGCCTATGCGACGTTCCGGCATGCCGCCGTCTGCCCGATCGTCCAGACCGGCGCGAACAGTTTCGTGCTGGAGCTCTTCCACGGTCCGACACTCGCCTTCAAGGACGTGGCCATGCAACTCCTGGCGCGCCTCATGGATCATGTGCTCGCCGAACGCGGTCAGCGCGCGACGATCGCGGGCGCGACGTCGGGCGACACCGGGGGCGCGGCGATCGACGCCTTCGCCGGCCGCGACCGAACCGACATCTTCATCCTGTTCCCCAACGGGCGAGTCTCGCCCGTCCAGCGGCGCCAGATGACGACGCCTTCCGCCGCGAACGTGCACACGCTCGCCATCGAGGGCGATTTCGATGCCTGCCAGGTGCTGGTCAAGGACATGTTCAACGACCATGCCTTCCGCGACCGCGTGTCATTGTCCGGCGTAAATTCGATCAACTGGGCGCGCATCATGGCCCAGATCGTCTACTACTTCTCGTCCGCCCTGTCGCTCGGGGCACCCGACCGGCCGGTCTCGTTCGCCGTCCCGACCGGCAATTTCGGCGACATCTTCGCCGGCTATGCCGCCAAGCGAATGGGCCTGCCGATCGAACGCCTGACGATCGCGACCAACGACAACGACATCCTCGCCCGCACACTGGCGACCGGCACCTACGAGACGCGCGGCGTCGTCGCCACCACATCGCCGTCGATGGACATCCAGGTCTCTTCGAATTTCGAACGTCTCGTCTTCGAGGCATCCGGCCGGGACGCCGCCGTCGTCCGCCGCTACATGGACGGGCTGAAACAGTCAGGTTCCTTTACCCTCGATTCCGGCGCGCTGGCCACGATCCGCGGCGAATTTTCCGCCGGGCGCTCGACCATGGACGAAACCGCGGCCACGATCCGCGAAATGCTCGAAAGCGCGGGCTACCTGCTCGACCCGCACACCGCAACCGCTGTTCGCGTCGTTTCGGCGATGCCCGCGTCGGCGACACCGACCGTGGTGCTCGCCACCGCTCATCCGGCCAAGTTCCCGGCTGCGGTGGAGGCGGCATGCGGCGTGTCGCCCGTCCTGCCCGCCTGGCTTGGCGACCTCATGTCCCGCCGCGAGCGGTACACGGTCCTTCCATCGGACCTGAAAATGATAGAAGATTACATCAACCGCCATGCGCGTGCAGTGCGTTAGGGAGCGAATTCTATATGGGTGTTGAGGTAAGCCGTCTGTCGAACGGCCTCACAGTCGCCACCGAAACCCTTCCTCATTTCGAATCCGTCGCTCTCGGTGTGTGGGTCAAATCCGGCTCCCGCAACGAGCATGAGGACGAGCACGGCATCGCCCACCTGCTCGAGCACATGGCCTTCAAGGGCACCGAGCGACGCAGCGCCCTGAAGATCGCGTCCGAGATCGAGAACGTCGGCGGGGAGATCAACGCAGCCACCAGCGTCGAGACGACGTCGTTCTATGCCCGCGTGCTATCCGACAACGTACCGCTGGCAATCGACATCCTCGCCGACATCCTGACGGAATCGCGCTTTGACCCGGACGAACTCGAACGCGAGCAGCACGTGATCCTGCAGGAGATCGGAGCCGCCCACGACACGCCGGACGACATCGTTTTCGACCGGTTCACCGAGACGGCGTTCCGGCACCAGACGATCGGCCGTTCCATCCTCGGCACGCCCGAAACGGTGAAATCGTTCACCTCGAAACAGCTGCACGCCTTCATGGAGCGACAGTACGGCGCCGACCGCATGGTCGTCGTCGCCACCGGTGACGTGAAGCACGACGAGATCGTCCGCGAGGTCGAAAGGCGCCTCGGCGGTTTCCGCGCCAAGGCCGAGAGCGCCATCCCGCAATACGCCAACTATGTCGGCGGCGACTTTCGCGAAGACCGCGACCTGATGGACGCCCAGATCGTTCTGGGCTTCGAGGGGCGCGCCTATCACGTGCGCGACTTCTATGCCTCGCAGGTCCTCTCCATGGTGCTGGGCGGCGGCATGTCGTCACGGCTTTTCCAGGAGGTCCGAGAGAAGCGGGGGCTGTGCTACTCCATCTACGCCTTCCACTGGGGCTTCTCGGACACCGGCATCTTCGGCATTCATGCCGCGACGGGCCAGGGCGACATCGCCGAGCTTGTCCCCCTCATCGTCAACGAACTGCACAAGACCAGCGAGCACATCACCCAAGAGGAACTGGACCGCGCCCGGGCGCAATATCGCGCCGGTCTCGTCATGTCGGCCGAGAGCGCGGCCAGCAGGGCCTCCCAGATCGCCCGCCAGATCCTCCTTTTCGGCCGACCCATACCCAAGGAGGAACTGGTCGAAAGGCTTGCGGCGCTGACGGTCGACCGCCTGACCGACCTCTCGGGGCGGATGTTCTCGACGCGTCCGACAATCGCGGCGGTCGGCCCGATCGGCTCGCTCGCCGCCTACGAGGCCATCCGCGACGCACTTCCGGGAACCGGCCCAGCGGTGCGGAAGCTCGCGGTCTGACCCCCTCATCACGGCCATGTTCGCTTTTCCCTGGTTTCGCCGAGACCGCCCGGCGCTCAGGGCGAAGAACGTGTCATTGCGCCTCCCGGTACGCGGCGACTATCGCGAGTGGGCGGCGTTGCGCGATGCCAGCCGGTCCTTCCTCGAACCTTGGGAGCCGAGCTGGTCATCGGACGAGCTCAGCCGCGCCGCGTGGCGCCAGCGCCTGCGCCGATACCGGGAGGATTTCGCGACGGGATCGGCCGTCGCCTTCCTCGTTTTCGAGAACGAGACGGGCCGTCTGGTCGGCGGGATAACGCTCGGCCACATACGCCATGGAGTCGCGCAGTCCGGACAGATCGGCTACTGGATGGGCGAACGCCACGCTGGCAAGGGCTACATGTCGGAGGCGATCGGCCTGGTCGCATCCTATGCATTCGACACACTGCGGTTGCACAGGATCGAGGCAGCCTGTATTCCGGAAAACGTGCGCTCCATCCGCGTACTCGAAAAAGCCGGATTCCGGCGCGAAGGACTCCTCCGATCCTATCTCAGGATCAACGGAAGCTGGCAGGACCACTACCTCTACGCCTTGATCGCCGGCGATCATCGAGGCGGCACCACGCGGGGCTGATTGCTTGGCGCTCACGATCCGGACAAGCTCGATGCTGGCGCTGCTGCTCGCGGCGCTGGCGCTATTGCTTCCTGCCGCCGCCCAGGCCGTCGAACCGATCAAGATATCGCGCGACGACATCGCCCTCGACCTTTCGGGCGCAGTGGAGATCTATCGCGACCAGGGCGATAATTTCCAGGTTTCCACGGCGCCGGGTCTCGACGGCATCGTCCGCCGCATCGAGGTCGAGGCAAATGACGAGCGGTCGACGGGCGACTGGGCGGTGTTCGCGCTCGCCAACACCAGCGACCAGCAGCTCGACCGGCTCATCGTGGCCCCGCACTTCCGCCTCGCCCGTTCGGGCATGTTCTGGCCCGACCTCGGTTCCAACCGGATTGCTGCGATCACCCCGTCCGAGGGCTTTGCGCTCGACCGGCAGGCGAGCCCGGATTCCGATGTCTTCCTCGTCACGCTGGACCCCGGCGCCGTCATCACCTTCGTCGCCGAACTGGCCTCGCCGCGGCTGCCGCAGGTCTATCTCTGGGATCCTGAATCGTACAAGGACACGATCAATTCATACACGCTCTACCGTGGCATCGTGATCGGCATCGCCGGCCTGCTGGCGCTGTTCCTCACGATCCTTTTCGTCGTCAAGGGCACATCGATGTTCCCGGCGACAGCCGCGCTCGCCTGGGCGGTGCTCGCCTACATCTGCATCGATTTCGGCTTCCTCAACAAGGTGGTCGAGATTTCCCCGGGAAGCGAACAGGTCTGGCGCGCAGGCACCGAGATCGCGCTAGCGGCGACCCTCGTCGTATTCCTGTTCACCTATCTCAACCTGAACCGGTGGCACGGCCACTTCAGCTACGGGGCGCTCGCCTGGATCCTGGGTCTCGTCCTGATCGCCGGCGTTGCCGTCATCGACCCGTCGGTGGCGGCCGGCATCGCCCGCCTGTCATTCGCCGCTACCGCGGTGATCGGCATCGGCCTCATCGTCTATCTGGGCATCCAGGGCTACGACCGCGCAATCATGCTCGTTCCGAGCTGGCTGATGGTGCTCGCCTGGCTGCTCGGTTCGTGGATGGCGGTGACCGGCATCATCGACAACGACATCGTCCAGCCGGCGCTGGGGGGTGGCCTCATCCTGATCATCCTTCTCATCGGCTTCACCGTCATGCAGCATGCCTTCGCCGGGGGTGCGCTGCACCACGGTCTGTTCAGCGACATGGAGCGCCAGGCCCTGGCCGTAACCGGATCGGGCGACATCGTCTGGGATTGGGACGTGCTGCGCGATCGCGTCATCACCCGGCCGGATGTCAGCCTGCAACTGGGCCTGGCACCGAACGCCCTGACCGGCCCCGCACGAAACTGGCTGCCCGTCCTGCACGGCGACGACCGCGACACGTTCCGCACGACGCTGGACGTCGTCCTCGAACATCGGCGCGGCAGGGTTTCGCAGAACTTCCGGCTCAGGGGCGCAGACGGGCACTACCATTGGTTCTCGCTGCGCGCGCGGCCGGTCGTCGGCTCCGACGGCGAGGTCATCCGCTGCGTGGGAACGCTCGTTGACGTCACCGAGCAGAAGAAGGCCGAGGAACGCCTGCTTCACGACGCCGTGCACGACAATCTGACGGGCCTGCCAAGCCGGGAACTGTTCATGAACCGGCTTGAGGGCATGATCGCCATTGCGCGGTCCGAAGACAAGCTGCGTCCGACGGTGTTCGTCATCGACATCGACCGCTTCAAACAGGTAAATGACGGGCTCGGCATTTCGGCCGGCGACACGATCCTGCTCACGATCGCACGTCGCCTGCACCGCCTGCTGAAGCCGCGAGACGCGCTCTCCCGCTTTTCCGGCGACCAGTTCGCCATGATGATCCTTTCCGAGCAGGAGCCCGCGCGAATCGCGGCGGTGGCCGACGCCGTCAAGCAGGCCATCCGGGCTCCGATCACCTTCGCCAAGCGCGAGATCGTGCTGACTGCCTCGATCGGCCTGCTGACGTGGACGGACACGCAGATGACCGCCGAGGATATGGTCAAGGACGCCGAACTCGCCATGTACCAGGCGAAGCGGTTCGGCGGCGACCGCATCGAGCCGTTCCGGCCCGCATTCCGGTCGATCGGCACGGATCGCCTTCAGCTCGAATCGGACCTGCGCCGTGCGGTCGAACGCAAGGAATTCACGCTCGCCTACCAGCCCATCGTCCGGCTGGAAGATCGCTCGATTGCTGGATTCGAGGCCTTGATACGCTGGGAACATCCGCGTCGAGGCACCATTTCGCCATCGGAGTTCATCCCGATCGCCGAGAGCTGCGAACTGATCGTCCAGATCGGCCTCTTCGCCATGCAGAAGGCGGCCGACGACTTCTCGAACTGGCGGCGACAGATCGGCGACGCCACCCTGTCGGTGTCGGTGAACCTTTCCAGCCGCCAGCTGTTGCGTCGTGACCTCGTGAGCGACGTGAAGTCGGTCATCGCCCGCTCAAACATCAAGCCAAGGTGCTTTCGCCTGGAGCTGACGGAGTCCCTGGTCATGGACAATCCGGAGCAGTCAGCGCACGTACTCGCCAAGCTCAAGCAGATCGGTATTGGCCTCTCTCTCGACGATTTCGGTACCGGTTATTCCTCGCTCGCCTATCTGACACGCTTCCCATTCGACACGATCAAGATCGACAAGAGCTTCCTCGACGATTCCTCACCGAAGCGCGATGTCCTCCTGAGATCGATGGTGAGCATGGCCCACGAGCTCGGCCTGTCCGTCGTCGCGGAAGGCATTTCGGACGAGAACGATGCGCTTCAACTGCGTCAGATGGGGTGCGAATATGTTCAAAGCTTCATGTTCGGCGCGCCGATGTCCGCCGACGCGGCGCTGAAGCTCCTGAAAGAACAGTATCCCCTCGCTCAGGCGTGACCTGCGCTGTGGCTGAGATGGGCGAGATCGATCCCGAGCGTGGCGAGAACGCGGTCGTACTTGCGGTCGAGATCGCCGTCGAAAAGCAGGTCCGGATCGGCCGCGCACGTCAGCCATCCGTTGTCGGCGATCTCCTGCTCGAGCTGCCCCGCGGCCCAGCCGGCATAGCCGAGCGCCATGAGGGCACGACGGGGTCCGCGGCCGGTCGAGATGGCGCGAAGGATGTCGATCGTGGCGGTCAGGCACACCTCGTCCGAAATCGGCATGGACGACTCCACAGTGTAATCGTCCGAATGGAGCACGAAGCCGCGGCTGCGATCGACGGGCCCGCCGTTGCGGATCGGGAAATCGCGCGCGGTCGCCGGCAGCCGGATTGCCTCCTGTTCGTCGACGATGCCCAACTGCACGAGAAGGTCGGGAAAGCGCATCGGTTGTGGCTGGTTGATGATCAGGCCCATTGCCCCTTCGGGACTATGGGCGCACATGTAGATCACCGATCGCGCGAATCGATCATCCTTCATGCCGGGCATGGCAATAAGGAACTGATCGCTCAGAAAGCCGCCTGAGGAATCTTTTCTGTGCCGCAATAGATCCATGATTTCAATCTAGCGGCTTTCTGGAAGGCTTGAAAGTCGGCTTTCCCGGGCTGCGACACTGACGATGATCCCGTTCACGCGAATATGAACCCGCAAGGTCCGCAGGACATTGCCGGCGCGGAGAAAGCCGACCACATCAAAGCCATGAAATCATCATTGCTGACTTCGGGGCTGGTCCTCGCGGCGCTCGCTTCGCCGGCTCATTCCGCGTCCAGCCAGTGGCTGGAGGCGCAGGGGGCGCGGGTTCGGCTTGTGACAGCCGGCATGCCCGACCGCAACGGCTCTCTCGCCGGCGTCATCGAGATCATGCTTGCACCTGGCTGGAAGACCTACTGGCGCGATCCCGGCGAGGTCGGGGTGCCGCCGAACGTGGACCTCGAAGCAAGTACCAACATCGCCGGCGCGAGCTTGTCTTTCCCCGCGCCGCAACGCATCGTTGACGGCTACGCGAGCTGGGCCGGCTACAAGAAGTCGGTCTCCCTCCCGATACGATTGACGCTCAAGAAGCCGAACGATCCGATTTCCGCGAACATCTTTCTCGGCGTGTGCGAAGCCATATGCATTCCTGTCCAGGGCACACTCGAGGTTGACCCGGCACACGATCCCTACAATTCCGAGCACGCCGCGATCGTCGATGCGGCCCAGGCGGACCTTCCTCGACCGGACCGGCCGGACTTTGGCGTGAAGATCGTCGAATCGACAGCGGAGCGCATCGTCGTGGAGGCAACATTTCCCGGAACAGCAGACGAGGTCGACTTTTTCCTCGCCGGCGAAGGCGGGTATGCGCTCGGCACGCCGGAACGGCTGAGCGACAACCGCGGAACATTCTTCTCGATCCCCCTTCTCGACCGGCCGGACTCGCACCCAGCCGAAGGCGGCCTTCCCTACACGCTGGTCACGGCGGCCGGCGCGGTCTCGGGCCTTATCCCCTACCCCTGACGAAATGTTCATCGCGCTCGGATTGCCGGCGCAGAACCGAACCGCTAAACGACTTCCGCACGATCCACAGAGGCAGGACGCAATGATCGCAGAAGGCGAGAAGCTACCAGAGGCCGCCGTGAAACTGGTCACGGAGGACGGGTCAAGAGACGTGACCACGACCGAGTTCTTCAGCGGCCGGAAAGTGGTTCTGTTCGGCGTACCCGGAGCCTTCACGCCAACCTGCAGCAACAACCATCTGCCCGGCTTCATCGAGAACCGCGATGCAATCCTTGCCCGCGGCGTCGATGCGATCGCCGTCGTTTCAGTCAATGATCAGCACGTCATGCGCGCCTGGGCCCGCTTCAGCGGCGGGGAAGGCAGGATCGAATTCCTCGCCGACGGCAACGGCACGTTCACGCGCGCCATCGGCCTCGAAGCCAACATGGAAGCTGCCGGCTTCGGCATGCGTTCCAGGCGCTATTCGATGATCGTCGACGACGGCGTCGTTACGAAACTCAACGTCGAGCAGGCGCGCGGAGCGGCAGTCGACTCAGGTGCGGCGCGAATCCTCGAGCAACTCTCGGCAGAGAGTCTCGCGAGTGCGACACCGATGCCGAGTGGAGCCTAGTCCCTCGATCCGGTACCTTTCCTGAACGGCGCCATGCCCATGCGGGCGAGTTCGTCGGCACGCTCGTTGTCGTCGTGGCCGGCGTGACCCTTGACCCAGTGCCAGCGGACCTTGTGGCGGCGCCTGGCCTCGTCG
>DUSC01000125.1 GCA_012842935.1 Hyphomicrobiales bacterium
CATGCGAACCGCGTCCGAACGAACCGTCCAAGCCGCATGGAAACGCCTCGGGGCGCTGCTCGACAGCTTCACGGAAGACGAATGCGCAAACTACATGCGAAACGCAGGATACGCTTCTAACTGATGTGATCGCGCTCTAGCCGACGCCGACATAGCGGAGCACGACGGACGGATCGGCACGCAGTTCCCCGACGCCGACCGTATCGCGGCTGCGGCCGTTTTCGACGAACAGGACGCGGTCGGCGACGGAAAGGACGGCGTCGACACGCTGCTCGACGAGGATGGTGGAAACGCCGCGCTGGCGCAGCGCCGATACCGTGTCCCGGATTTTGCCGATCATCGACGGCATGAGGCCTTCGGTCGGCTCGTCGAGCAGGAGCACGTCGGGCTCCAGGCACAGGGCGCGCGCCATCGCCAGCATCTGCTGTTCGCCGCCCGACAGGGTCCCCGACCGCTGCGCCAAGCGCTCGCGCAAGACGGGGAACAGATCGAGCACGGAATCTCGCGTCGCCGCGCCCTTGCCGCGCGCCATCAGGCCGATCTCGATGTTGTCGGCGACCGACAGTTCGGCGAAGAGCCGGCGTCCCTGCGGAACGTAGGCTACTCCGGCCTTCGGCACCTCATGCGCCGCAAGGCGGGTGAGTTCGGTTTCGCCAAGCCGGATCGAGCCCGCGGTTGCGGGGACGAGTCCCATGATCGCCTTGAGCAGCGTCGTCTTGCCCGCACCGTTGCGCCCGAGGACGCAAAGCACCTCGCCGCGGCGAAGCGTCAGATCGACGCCGTGCAGCACCGGCACGTCGCCGTAGCGGCAGTCGAGTCCGCGGACGGTGAGCGCGTCTGTCATGCGGCGGCCGTCCCCAGATAGGCCTGCTGCACCGCAGGGTCGGCGCGGATGACTTCGGGCGGACCCTCGGCGAGGATGCGGCCGGCGTCGAAGACGGTGATGCGGCCGGCCAGCGCCATCACCACCGGCATGTTGTGCTCGATGAGCAGCACCGTGGAGACGCGCGCCATGTCGCGCACGAGGCCGACGAAGTTGTCGATCTCGCCGTCCGACAGCCCCTGGGTCGGCTCGTCGAGGACAAGCAGTCGCGGGTTCAGCGCCAGCCCCATCGCCACCTCGAGCAGACGCTGGTGCCCGTATGACAACGTACCGGCGATCGCGTCGGCGCGGTCGGCGAGGCCGAGCCGCTCCAGCGCGGCCATGGTGTCGGCTGCAAGCGACCGTCGCGAAGGCCTGTTGCCCGGCTCGTCGAGCAGGTGCCGCTGGACGGCCAGCGCGACGTTGTCGAACGCGGTGAGGTTGGCATAGACGCTGGTGATCTGGAACGTGTAGGCGATTCCGCGCCGCACGCGCCGGTGCGCCGGCAGGGCGGTGATGTCCTCGCCGGCAAAGCGGATCGTGCCCGAAGTCGGGGGCATCCGCCCGCAGACGAGACTGACGAAGGTCGTCTTGCCAGCGCCGTTCGGCCCGATGATGGCACGTATCTCGCCGCTTTCCAGCGTGAAGTCGACGCCGTCGACGGCGCGCAGGCCGCCGAAGCTGCGCGACAGGGCTCGCGTCTCGAGCAGCGGCGTCACGGCAGCCATGGCACCCATCTTTCGCGGATCGAGCCGAGCAGGCCTTTCGGGAAGAACAGGATGAGCAGGATCAGCGCGATACCGACGATCCCGATGGCGCTGAAGTTCCAGCCCGGCGCCCAGGCGGCGAGGACATCGTTGGAGAGGTCGATCAGGTAGTACATCAGAAGTGTGCCGACGAATGGGCCGAGCGTCGTCGCCGCGCCGCCGAGGAGCACCCAGAGCAGCGGCAGGATCGAGTATTGCACGGAGGCGAAGGTCGAGCCGACATAGCCGAACAGCAGCGCGTAGGCGGCGCCGGCAGCGGAACAGACGATGCCGGAGATCACCACGGCGACCAGCTTGCTGGCGAAGGTGTCGTAGCCGAGCATGGTCGTGCGCTGCTCGTTCTCGCGGATGGCGACGAGGACGCGCCCGCGCGGCGAACGCACAAGCGCGAGAACGGAAAACAGCACGACCGAGAACAGGGCGAGCGCGGCGAAGTAGCGCGTCGCCGGGTCGGTCAGGTCGATCGTGCTGCCGGCGAACGGGATGGTCCTCGCCTGCTGCTGCAAGACGACGCCCTGGTCGCCGCCAGTCCAGACGTTGAAGTAGAGAGTCGTCAGGTAGAATACCTGGGCGAACATCATGGTGACGATCATGAAGGCGACACCTGTCGTGCGCAGCGCCAGAACGCCGATGGCCGTCGCGAGAACGGCGCCGCTGATCACCCCGCCGGCAAATGCCGAAGGCGCGCTCCAGCCGAGGTGATAGATGGAAAGACCGGCACCGTAGAGGCCGGCAGAGAAGAACATGGCATGGCCCAGGCTGAGCAGGCCGGCATAGCCGAAGAGCAGATTGTATCCCATGGCGAAGACGGCGAGCACCAGGACGCGGGCGAGAACGCCGTGGTGGTAGGACGGCAAGACGAACTGCAGCGCAAGGAGCAGCGCGATCACGCCCGCATGCAACGCGACGACGCGGCCCGTGGAGACGCGGTTGCCGGCCGGCGGACGCCGGCGGCGGGGTACTGGCGTCGCCGGCATTTCGCGCGTCGCTTCCTCGCCGGTCATCGTGCCGAGGTCCCGAACAGGCCCGTCGGCCGGAACACGAGCACCAGCGCAACGATCAGCGTCGCGATCATCTTTGCCAGGGTCGGCTGGAAGAAGGCGGAAATGATGCCGTCGGAAAGACCGATCAGGACGGCCGCCACGAGCGTGCCGCGCAGCGAACCGAGGCCGCCGATGATGACGACGATGAAGGAGAGCAGCAGCGGGTCGAGACCCATCAGGTAGTGCGCCTGGCTTATCGGCACGATGAGAACGGCGGCGACCGCTGCAAGCATGGCGCCCAGCGCGAAGACGCCGGCATAGACGCGGTCGACCGGGATGGCGAAAGCCTGCGCCGTCTCGCGGTCGTATTGCGTGGCGCGCATGACGAGGCCGAGCCGGGTGCGCATCAGCACGAACCAGGTGACCAGGAGGAGCGCGACCGAAGCGCCGACCACCGCCAGCTTGTAGCCGGAATAGCCGAACCAGGGAAACAGGACGCGGTAGGTGAAGGGCGCCGCGACGGGGCGCGCGTCGGGACCGTAGAAGGTGAGAGCCAGTTGCTGGAGGATGTAGAGGATGCCGATCGTGGCGACGATGGTCGCCTCGGGATTGTAGTCGAGACGGCGCAGGACGAGGCGCTCGGCCAGGAGCGCAACCGCGCCGACGATCAGCGGGCTGATGACCAGGGCCGCGAGGAAGCCGAGCGCGGGATGGCCGGTGACCAGCGAGGCGACCCACCAGGCGACGACCGCACCGAGCATGTAGAATTCGCCGTGGGCAACGTTGACGACGCGCATGACGCCGAAGACCAGCGACAGGCCGAGCGCCATCAGCGCCAGCACGGCGCTGGTGACGAGGCCTTCCAGGGCGGCGAGGAGGAGATGCGGGCCGAACGCCATTCAGGATTGCCGGCGTGGGGACGGTTCTGCCGCCGCGGCCCACTCCCCGCCTGCGGCAGGAGCACGGACCGCGGCAGGCGCGACGGTCTCGGGAAAGCCGCAGCTCACAGCGGCATCGTGGTGTAGTCGCCTTCCGGCTCGTAGATGCCGTCCTCGATGCTGGTCTTGTGCACCACGTTAAGGCGCCCGTTCTCGACCTTGGAGATGTACTGGATGCCGAAGCACTGGTGGATCTTGCCGTTGAACGTCTTCGGCCCCTGCGGGTGCTCCGGTCCCTCGGCGAACTCGGTCAGCGCCTCGGTCGCCTCGACGAGTTTGCCGCGATCTTCCGGTCCCCTGTAGCCGGCATCCTCCATGGCCTTCTTGATCACATAGAGCGTTTCCCAGCAGCCGAACATGTGAGCCGCGGTGGAGATGTCCTTCGGATCGCCGACGGCGGCACCGTTGTCGTCGATGCCGACGGCGGCGCGATAGGCCTTCTGTGCGTCGCTGTCGTCGGGTTGTGCGTAGCGCGGCGATCCCTCCCAGAAATGGCTGCCGTCGAGGAATCCCAGGCCGGGGCTGTTGATGTCGACGGCCTCGAGCGAATCGATGAAGCCGAACAGCTGCGGCCGGTTTGATCCGTAGAATTCACCGAGTTCCTTGACGAAGGTGAGCACGGCCGGGCCGACCATCACATGATAGATCACGTCCGTGTCGGCCGGAATCTGCGGGAAATAGCGCGTGAACGAGCTTTCCGTCGGCGGGATCGCGATCTGCGCAATCACGTCGGCGCCCTGCGCCTTCAGTGCCGGCGGGAGGTAGTCGCGATGGTCGTAGCCGAAGGCGAAGTCCGGGAAGATCTGGGTGACCTTCTTGCCCGCGTTGGCCGCGATCCACGGCGCCATGGCCTGGATCTGGCTCTTCACGTCGGTGATTCCGGGCTGGAAGACGTAGCGGTTGAGCTTGGTCGAAGCGACGTGATGGCCCTCGCTGACGACGTAGTAGGGGATCTTCAGTTCGCCTGCGGTCGGCGCCGAGCCGATGACGACATGGCTGAACAGCGTTCCGTAGACGATGTCGCACTTGTGCTGGTTGGCGAACTTGGCGACAACCTCCGCGCCGCGGTTGGGATCGGTGCCGTCGTCCTCGATGACGATCTCGACGGGGCGCCCGTTGATGCCGCCGGCCTCGTTGATCAGCTTGACGGCGGCATTGGTGGTCCGCTCGTACCAGCGACCGTAGGACGCACCGATGCCGGTCTTGTGGGCTTGGAAGCCGATCTTGATCGGCGCCGAACTCTGCGCCTGCGCGTAGCGGACGAAGCCCGGCCCGACGGCAAGGCCGGCGGCGGCGCCGGCACCCTTGAGGACGTTTCTGCGCGAGAGGGAGGTCTTCGGAAGCATGTCGGAAGCGCGTTCTTCGGTCATTGCAGGTCCCCTTTCCTGAGAGTCTGACGGAATTCCGATCGTCGCCTCCGGTGCTGCGAGATCGGACGGAAATCGCTTGTGTACAAACTAAAACACCAAAGCATTTTGCTGGCAACCGAAACCGCGTTTCCCGTCCGGTGCGAACGCGGCGAGAGGCGTCACGCACCGGTTGGCGTCGAAAGCAGCCAGAGACCGAACACGGTGTAGGCGACCATGAGCGCGGTCAGCGGCAGTTCGCTCAGCGCGGCCTTCCCGGACTCGGGATGGAGCCGCGTGGCGATGCGGTGGGCCGCGAGCACGGCCAGCACGTGGCCGCCGACGATGGCCCCAGCCTGCAGGTTCCACACGATCCAGGTCGCTTCGGCGCCGAGCGCGATGCCGGTGACGACCTGCATGTTCGCCGTGCCGATGAGGTTCCAGCCGGCGGCGAAGGGATCGGACAGCGCGACCAGCGCATACTGGCCGTTGACCACAAGCAGCGTCAGGTAGTGCGAGAAGTGGTAGGCGAGCGCGATCGGCACGATCGACCAGACGAACAGTCCGCCGGCACGCCTCAGCGTGACCGTACTGCGTGTCAGCACCTGACCGGCGGCGACGGCAAGTAGGTAGGCCGCGGCGAGGACCGCGAAGGTCGCCAGGAGCCCGAAGGTGTTCGTCCACATCATGGCGCTGCGGCCGGGAAACTCGAGCGGATTGACGCCGTTCGAGGCGAGCCAGAAGAAGGTCCGCGACAGGCCGTCGAAGGAAACGGACGCCAGCGTCAGCAGCAGGAAAAGCGCGCCGCTCGGCGGCAGCGGCCGCTCCGCCTCGACGCCGGCGCCGGGAAAACGAAGCACCCCGCGGGCTGCAGCACCCTCGCCCTCGACACCGGAGACGGCGTAACGCGAGATCAGCGAGAAGAAGGCCGAAAGGCACTCGCCGCGCCGGCTCCATTCCTCGTGGCCGAAGACGAGCATGGCGGCGAGGTTCGCGGAATAGTAGACGGCAGCGACCGTCGCCAGCCGCGCCGGGTCGTCGGGCGCGGGGTCGATCAGCTCGAACCAGGCGAAGCCGAAGAACAGCGCAAGGGCCGGCCAGTAGCCGACCCGCGACGGCAGGCGCAGCATCGGCCGGCCGGGAAGGTCGCCCGCCAGGCGGCGCAGCAGCCGCCACGGCCCGTACCAGGGATCGATCCACCACCAGACGTTCCCGATGAGTCCCTGGACGAGGGTCAGCCCGACCCACATCAGGGTCCATACCACCAGTGGCAGCGGATTCGACAAGGGATCGCGGCTGCCGAACCAGCCGGCGAGCACGATGACCGTAAACGCCGCGAAGGAAAGCAGGCTCGTCGCGACGCGACCGCGCGGCTCTCCCCGTGTCAGCGTCAGCCGAACCTGGGCGATCGCTCCGATCGCCTCTCGCGGCAACAGAGCCAGCACGGCATAGCTCGCCGCCACCGCGACGGCGCCGCCGGCGAGGTAATGGCCGGTCGGCAGGAGCAGCACGAAGCCGCGGTCCGAGACGTGGGCTGACGCGGGCGCGGAGGCCGTACAGACCGCGCCGATGGCGAGGGCGAAGCGCAGCGCCCGAACCGCAAGTCGCCTTTTGCGGACGATTGCCTCAGACATGGACCGCGTGCTCGACTCTTCCCTCCTGCCCGAACAGGCGGATGTAGCGCTGGATCGCCTCGGGTTCGCCCGTCGCCTTGGCCGGGTTGTCGGAGAGCTTGACCGCGGGTCTACCGTTGGCGTCGGAAACCTTGCAGACCAGCGAGATCGCGTTGAGCCGGTTGGTCTCGAAGGGCGCGCACTCCTCGAAGTCGTTGGTCAGGTTGGTACCCCAGCCGAAAGACATGCGCACCTTGCCGTGGAAGTGCCGATGCGTGTCGATGATCGTGTCGACGTCGAGACCGTCGGAGAAGATCAGCAGTTTCTGCCGGGGGTCGCGGCCTTTCTTCCTCCACCAGTCGATGATGCGTTCGCCCCCTTCGATCGGTGGTGCGCTGTCGGGACGAAAGCCGGTCCAGTCGGCGACCCAATCCGGCGCGTTGCGCAGGAAGGCTTCCGTACCGAAAGTGTCCGGCAGCACGATCAGGAGGTTGCCGCCATAGTAGCGCTGCCAGTCCTCTAGGACGCGATAGGGCGAGCGCAGCAGATCCTCGTCGGTGTCAGTCAGCGCGGCGAAAACCATCGGCAGTTCGTGCGCGTTGGTGCCGAGCGCCTCGAGGTCGGTGTCCATGGCGAGCAGGACGTTGCTCGTTCCGGTGAACGCGCTGCCGATGCCTTCCTTCAGCGCCTCGACGCACCAGCGCTGCCAGAGGAATGAATGGCGCCGGCGCGTGCCGAAGTCGGAGATCTTGAGGTCGGGAAGCTCGCGCAGCCGTTCGGTCTTGGCCCACATCTTCGCCTTGGCGCGGGCATAGAGCACGTCGAGCGCGAATGGTCCGAAACTCTTCATCGCCGCGCGGGAACGCAGCTCGTTGATGATGGCGAGCGCCGGGATCTCCCACAGTGTCGTGTACATCCACGGCCCGGCGAAATCGAGTTCGTACTGGCCGTCCTTCTTGCGCAGCTCGTATTCCGGTAGGCGGAAGTCGGCGAGCCAGGCGAGGAAGTCGGGCTGGAAGATCTGCTTGCGGCCGTAAAAGGTATTGCCGGCCAGCCAGATCATTTCCTTCTTGGTGAAGCGCAGGGTCCGCGCGTGATCGAGCTGCTCCCTCAGTTCACCCTCATCGATCTCCTCGGCGAGTCGGACCGATCGGGCCCGGTTGATCAGCGTGAAGGTGGCGTCGACTTTCGGATAGAGGCCCCAGATCATCTGCAGCATGAGCAGCTTGTAGAAGTCCGTGTCCAGCAGGCTGCGGACGATGGGGTCGAGCTTCCAGGCGTGGTTGTAAACCCGCCGCGCGATGTCGGTTTTCGTCATGGTCCGCCGCGACCCTCCGTGCGCCGACGCCGCCGCGACCGGCGGCGTCACAATGCGCCTATATCATCCTTTCCGGGACGGTGCTGCATCGCGGCGATGCTGGCGCGACGAAACGGCGCGGACTGGGCCGTAACGCCGGGTCGGTCGGCAAGCAAAACGCCCCGCGACATGGCCGCGGGGCGCTCCTTATCATGCTTTGCGACCGTGCTCACCAGCAGGCGTAGGCGTACTCGCACCAGCCGTTCCAGTAGCAGTAGTACTCCCAGTAGCAGATCGCCTTGGAGTTGGCGGCGGCGGCGCTGCGCACATCGGCGGCGACCTTGGCGATCAGCTCGTCGCCCTGGGCGAGATCTTCTGCCTTCTTGAGGACGGTCTCGATATCGAAGTTGGCGGCCTTGTCGGCACCGGCGGCGCCGTCCTGGCCGTCGGCCAGGACGCGGCCCGGTACGCCGGCCATCATCTTGGCGGCGGTGACGAGGGCGAGCGCGTCGCCCTTGGTCTCGCCGTAGCTGACGAGGTTGCGGGCGGTTTCCAGAATCAGGCGGCCTTCGGCCTGCTGGGCCGGGGTCAGGTCCTGCTTCTCCTGTGCGACCGAAACGCCTGCCGTCAGGCTGGCGAAGGCGAAGGCGGCGGCAATGATAAGTTTCCTCATGGCAGTCAGTCCTCTGTTGTGACAGTCCCAGTCTTCGCCCCGCGGACAAACCGCCCGAGGGACCTTCCCCATCCGATCCGACCGCCCTTCTCGGTAGAATCGGCTGCAGAACTTGTACGGGCGCCGGATATCGGGCGCTCTGGTGCTACGCTCCGGTCAGCCGCCCGGGGCGGCGCGGACGACGAACGGCCTCACCGCGATGGTCATTTCCTCCTCCACTCGCGTCGGCTGCGGCGCTGCCGATCGGCTGAAATCGTCAAGGCCCGTCGCCAGCAGGTCGCGCAGCGCGGCCGCGTCGGGCGAGAGTTCCGACGGGCCGGCGCGTATTCCCTCCTGGGTCAGGTCTTCGAACACCGTGTGCGCCTTGCCGACGCCGGGCACGGCAATGAACACCAGCCGCTCCTCGGTCGAGGCGGCCGGATCGGGCTCCATCTGCAGCAGGTCGGCAGTTTTCTCCTCGCCGAGATGGATTCGGTTGGCAGCACCGTCCGCCGGCCACACTGTCGTGATCGAGAAATCCGGTCCGATCAGCAGTGCCGTGACGTCGATGGACTTCTTCCCGGTATTCTTCATGACGGCCGAAAGCACGTCGCAATCGTCGAATTGCGGGGCGTCGCCGGCCGGAACGGGCGGCAGGTAGTCCTCGGCACTTTCCGGGCATGCGCCGTCCCTGATCGAACCGGAGCGCGCCTTGGCGATGCGGATCTGCACATCCAGCGCGGTGCCTGCCGCCGGGTCGGGGGCGCTGAGACGCTGCAGGGCGAGCACCCTGGCGATCCGCTTCACCGCGTCCTCGACAGCGGCGGCCGCCGCCACCGGTTCGGCTGGCAGGGTGAGCCGTGGCGATGACCCCGGGCCGAGCGGATCGACGAGACCGGCCGCTGCGGAGAAGGCGAGCTTGCCGTCGACGAGACCGACGGCCACGTCATAGCCCTCCGGCCGGGTTGAGACGCGAGCCTTCAGCCGCTCCGAGCCGATCGCGGCATTGAAAGCGGCGAGAGCTGCGGCATAGTCGTACCCGTCGTCCGGATCGATCCGCACCGGCTCCGACAACGCAAGCGAGAAGTCGAGCGACGGTTGGATCACGCGCGCAAACCGGGCCTTCTTGAACGCCGCCTCGTCGGCCGCCGCGCACTGGTCGCCGTTCCCGGCGCACGGCCATGCCGTCGGCACGACGACGCTTTTCGTCGCGCCGGCCGATTCGACGCGGCCGTAGGCGAGCGCCTTGTCGTCGGGCGCGGCCGGATCGTCGAACAGGGCGAGGACCGCGCCGCGCGAGACACCGTCGAGCTCGCCGCCCTGCAGCTTGCCGGACCAGATCGGCCACTGTCGGCGCGGTGCCGCGTCGCCCAGCCGCAACACCGGCTCGTCGAGCAGCCGTCCCTCGATCTCCGGTGTCTGCGTCGCCATCAGGCTGCCGCGCTTGATGTCGTTGACCACTGCCTGGTGAAGCGTGCGGTAGGTGAGGTTCGGCGTCTGCCGCATGCGCTTGAGGACGTTGTAGGTGAAGACGCCGTAGAACTCGCCCGGTTCTGCGCCTTTCGGCGTCAGTTCGAGGGCCTCTTCCGTTTCCTGCGCGGCATAGAAGAACGCGGCGCGGCCCGGCGAAGCCGATTTTTCGGCTGCGCGGATGCCCCGCCCGCTGCGGCCGCCGCCATCGGGGACGCCGAGCAACTCAGGGGGTACCTGACGCGACTGGGAGGCGGCGCCCGGCGCGGCGCGGAAGCCGGTCGCCGAGTTGCACGCATCGATCATGCCGAAAAAGTCGACGCCCTTGTCGAGGAAGCGCCGGACAACCGCGTCGAACTCGTCGTCGACGATGGCGTTCTCGACGCCTGCGCCCGTCCAGCTGCCGACGTCATAGGGCAGGAAAATCTCGTCGTTGCCGCCCTGCTCGTCGCCGTCGCGGTCGGGTTGCTGCGAGCCGTGGCCGGAGAAGTAGAAGAAGACGAGGTCGCCCGGCTGGCTTTCCGCCTCGAGTTCGGCCAGGGCGCCGAGGATGGCGCTCCGCGTCCCCGGTCCTGGCGCAACGACGCCCTGGGGCAGGTCGCTGACACCGTCGGCGAGAACGGTGACGCTGGCCGGCGCGATGCCGAGGTCGACGATGGTGCTGACGACCTCGCGGCTGTCGTTGCGCGGCCCGTGCAGGCGCAGGGTCTCGGCGAGATTGGGATAGCCGGAAACGCCGACGACAAGCGCGCGCGTATCGCCGGCGACGCTCACCTGCGTGAGCGCCAAAGTACTGACGGCAATGGCGAAAAGTCCCAAGCCCGGTCGCATGATGTCAATACTTCGTTGCCCGACGCAGCATTGCAATCTGCATGCCCGGTGTCGAGTCAAAAGGGTAAATGCGGCGAATTCGCGCCGCCGGGGCTGCGCCACGACAATTCCCGATCCGCCCGCCACGAACGCCGGGAAGAACTACGATCAGGTGGGCGCGATCGTCTCCAGTGCCGCACGCAGAGCCGGTTCGAGCGGTTGAGGACGGCGCGTCGCCCGGTCAACGTAGACGTGGACGAAGAAGCCTTCGGCCGCGGCCGACGCTTCCTCGTTGCGGAACAGCCCGACCTCGTAGCGTACCGATGACGTCCCGATGCGCGCCACCCTGAGGCCGGCGGTAATGATGTCGGGAAAGGCCAGTTCCCCGAAATAGCGGCATCCCGTCTCGACGACGAGGCCGATCCGCGCGCCCCGGTGTATGTCGAGGACCCCGCGGTCGATCAGCCAGCCGTTCACCGCCGTGTCGAACAGGGAGTAGTGGACGACGTTGTTCATGTGGCCGTAGACGTCGTTGTCCATCCACCGCGTCTGGATCGCGCGGAAGGCCCTGTAGTCGGCCCGGCTGGAGGCGGATGGCTTCACGGCGGCAAGCTTTCCCGTTCGGTTTTCCGGCGGCATGGTGGAATATCGCGGCCTACCGCGTCAATCACGCGCGTGCCCGGTCGTTGGACGGCGCGCTCAGGTTCTGTCGCGGACGGACGGGATACCGCGGAACCAATTCGCGCCTCAGCCGTTGTTGCGCCGACGCGACCGCCTCGGCGGCAGGCGATCGTCGCCGCGTGCAAACGCCCCGGCCGGTCCGGTGGCCCCGTAACCGGCGAACCGAGCCGGCCCGGCGGCGGAAGGGCGAAGGGATACGGGTATCGTGAAAGTCCATCAACTTGCATCGCTCGCCGGCGCCACCACCGCGCCGGCTCGGCCGGGTATCGGCCAGATTCTGGAGGCGCTGCCCGTCGCGGCCTACATGACGGACGGGGAGGGAAGGATCACCTTCTACAATGAAGCCGCGGCGGTACTGTGGGGCCACCGTCCGGTGATCGGCGAGAGCCAGTGCTGCGGCTCCTGGGTGCTGCGGTATCGCGACGGGCGCCCGATGGCGCACGACCGGTGCCCGATGGCGCAGGCGTTGCGTGGCGAGGAGCCGGCGTCGAACCTGGCGATCATGGAGCGGCCCGACGGTTCGCGAATTCCCTTCATTGCCCATCCCGTGGCGCTGCGCGACGAAGACGGCAGGATCATCGGCGCGGTCAACACGCTGATCGAAGACCATGCCAGCGACACCGAGATGCGGCTTTCGGCCCTGGTCGAATCGACGACCGACGCCATTGTCAGCAAGAAGCTGTGCGGCACGATCACCAGCTGGAACCCGGCCGCGGAGCGCCTGTTCGGCTACACTGCCGCCGAGGCGATCGGCATGCCGGTGACACGGCTCATTCCCGACGACCGGCTTGAAGAGGAGCGCATCATCATCGACCGCATCAGCCGCGGCGAGCCTGTCGAGAGATACGAAACGCTGCGCCGGCGAAAGGACGGCTCGCTGGTTCCCGTCGAACTGTCGGTCTCGCCGATGAAGAACGCCGCCGGCGAGGTGTTCGGCGCTTCCAAGATCGCCCGCGACATCTCGGCACGCAAGGAGAGCGAACATCGCATCCGTCTGCTCATGCGCGAGGTCAATCACCGGGTGAAGAACCAGTATGCGGTGATCCTGTCGATGATCAGGGAAACCGGCCGTCGACTGCGCGATCCGAAAGCGTTCGAACGGCAGATCCGGGAACGCATCATGGCGTTGTCGGCCTCCCATGACCTCCTCGTCACCGACGACTGGAAGGGCACGACGATTTTCGAACTGGTCCTGGCCCAGCTCAGGCCGTTCAACGACGAGGGAAAGGTTTCCATCTCCGGCCCCGCAATCAAGCTCAGGCCGAGCGCCGTGCAGTATCTCGGTATCGCCCTCCACGAACTCGCCGCCAATTCCGTGGTCTACGGCGTGCTGGCGCGAAACGAGGGGCGCATCGCGGTGGACTGGTGCGTCGACGCAGACGACGGCGGAGACGGGGTCCTCACCCTGACGTGGAAGGAGGAAGGCGGGCCGCAGCCACTGTCCGGCTCGGGAGCCGGGTTCGGCACCGTGGTGCTCGAACGCATCGCGCCGCAGGCCATGGGAGGCACCGGCGTCTTCCGTCTCGGCGCTGGCGGCGTCACCTGGACGCTCACGGCGCCGATGGACCAGATCGCGGCAACCTGCGCACCGGCCGGACCCTTCTCGGATCTCGTGTGACCGGCGGCGAAATACCGGGAGGCAATACAGGGGTCGCGACACGGCGACAGCCGTCGCCACGAGCGGCATCGTGCGACGGTGAGGGGAAGAGGGGAGGACCGGCGGGTCCCAGGGGAGCCTGGCGAGGATGAGCAGACTGGTAATCGTCTCGAACCGGGTGGCCGACCTGCGGAGCAGTTCGCAGTCGGGCGGCCTGGCTGTCGGTCTGGCCGATGCGCTGCGCGCGCGGGGCGGCATCTGGTTCGGCTGGGACGGGACGATCTCGGACGGCCCCGCCGCGCCCGCCCTCGACGATATCGGCCCGGTCCGCACCATCGCGGCGCCACTCACCCCGGCGGACTACGACGAATATTACGTCGGCTTCGCCAACAGCGTGCTGTGGCCGCTGTTCCATTACCGGCTCGACCTGGTCGACTACCGGGCTGAGTTCCATGACGGCTACATGAGGGTCAACGCACGCCTCGCGGAGACGCTTCGGCCCGAATTGCGCGCCGACGACGTGATCTGGGTACACGACTATCACCTCATCCCGTTCGCCGCCTGCCTGAGGGCGCGCGGATGCCGGCAAAGAATCGGCTTCTTTCTTCATATCCCGTTCCCGCCCCCCGATCTTCTCACCGCGACGCCAAATCACGGGGCCCTGATCGAGGCGCTCCTCGAATACGACGTCGTCGGTTTCCAGACCTCCGGCGACGCCGCGAATCTGAAGCGATACCTTTCCGAGCAACTCTGCCGCGAGGTTCGCGACGACGGCCGCGTCGACAAGGGCGGAAGGTCTGTCCTCGTCGAACGGTTCCCGATCGGGATCGACGTCGCTGCCTTCGCGGAGATGGCGCGGCAACCGAGTTCGGAGGTCGAGCTCGACACGCTGAGACAACGGATCCTCGGCCGCAAGCAGATCATCGGCGTCGACCGTCTGGACTATTCGAAGGGGCTTCCCGAGCGGCTCACCGCCTTCGAGCGCCTGCTGACACGGCACCCCGAACTCGAGCGCGCGGTCAGCCTGCTGCAGATCGCGCCGCCGACACGCGAGGACGTGAGCGCCTATCCGGCCATCCGCAAGGAGCTCGAAGGCATGACCGGCTCGATCAACGGCCGCTTCGCCGACATCAACTGGACGCCGGTGCGCTACATCCATCGCGCCGTGCCGCGCGAACGGCTCGCCAGCCTGTTCCGTGCCAGCCAGGTGGGGCTGGTCACCCCCCTGCGCGACGGCATGAACCTCGTGGCGAAGGAATACGTGGCCGCTCAGGACCCGGACGATCCCGGCGTACTCGTGCTCTCGCAGTTCGCCGGGGCAGCCGAGGAACTGCAGGAGGCCCTGATCGTCAATCCCTATGACGCCGACGACGTCGCCGACCGTCTGCACGAGGCGCTGACGATGCCGCGCGACGAGCGCAGGGACCGGCACACCGCCCTCTACGACCGCATCCTGCGCCAGGACGCACAGGCCTGGCTGGAGAGGTTCCTGGCACGCCTTGACGAGGTCGGAGACGCGCCGGCCGGGAGCGGGGCGGCGCGCCCGGAACCACTGCCGGCGGAGGCGGCGCGGAGGCCGAACCACTCGAGCTGACGGCGCGGCAAGAGCGCGACGGAACCGCATCGGGGGCTCGACGTTCTGGCGCCATGCAACATGTCAAGAAGCCGCCGATCGTCCGGCTTCCTCCCAAGACAGGCGTCGAACTGCTGCTCGTCCATTCGGCCCGGGTCGCCATGGTCGTGGCCGGGCTGATCGCCCTCGTCTTCGCCCTGTATGCCGGGCGTGTCCTGCTCGCGCCGCTGGCGCTTTCCGTCGTGATCGGCCTGATGCTCGGTCCGGTCGCCGTCTTCCTTGAACGGAGAAGCGTGCCGCCGGGGCTGTCGGCGCTGATCGTCGTCGTGGTCTTCCTGCTGTTGCTGGCACTCGTCGGCGCGGCGATCGCGGCGCCGCTGTCATTCTGGCTGGAGCGCGGGCCGCAAATCTGGCGCCAGCTCCAGACGCGCATCGTCGAACTGCGCGAGCCGCTGGAGGTGCTGGAGGGGCTTCGCGACCAACTGCGCGCGGTGACGGGCGAAACGGGGCTCGCCGTCGAGATCGCGGACGGATCGCCGGTGGAGAGCCTCGCCGTGACCGCGCCGACGCTGGTCGGGCAGACGCTCCTGTTCCTCGCCGGTCTCTACTTCTTCGTTGCGACGCGCCACCAGATGCGCGTCGCCGCTCTCGGGCTGTGCGTCTCGCGCCGGCTGCGCTGGCGGGTCGCCCACGTCTTCCGCGACGTCGAGCGGATGGTGTCGACCTACCTTCTCGCGATCACGGCGATCAACGCCGGCCTCGGCGTTGCGGTCTCCGCGGCGATGTGGCTGATCGGCGTCGAATCGCCCCTGCTGTGGGGCGTGCTCGCCGCGCTGCTGAACTACGTCATCTATGTCGGACCGGCGATCATGGCGGCCATCCTCTTCGCGGTCGGCCTGGCGACGTTCGACGGTTTCTCCGCGAGCCTCGTTCCGCCGCTCGTCTATCTTCTCATCAACCTGATCGAAGCACAGTTCGTGACGCCGATGGTGATCGGCCGGACCCTGACGATGAACCCTTTCATCGTCCTCGTCGCGCTGGCCTTCTGGCTTTGGACCTGGGGGCCGCTCGGCGGCTTCATCGCCGTACCGGCCCTGCTCGTCGTCTACGCCGTCGTCGGCAACATCGTACCGGGCATCGACTGGACGGCGAGGCGGTAGGCCGTCAGGAGGAGGAAAGGGCGCGACAGGGAAACAGGAGAAGACGGACCGCCCCGGAGCGCGAAACCGGAAAGGCCGACGGAACCGGCTGAGGGCCGGGTCGCGACTCGAACCTGGATCCCCTGTCGTCCGGGATCACTCCGTGCCCCGCGGCCCGCGATTGCCGGCAGCCCGTGCGCATGGGATGGGGAAGCCCGCTTCGGGGCGCATGCCGGTGCCGCCCGCGCTAGATGAACGGCCTCCTTCGCCGCTCCGGAGGCTCCCAGCCGGCCAGCTCCGCCAGACCCCGCCAGTCGAGTACCTCGCAGCCGCGGTCGAGCCAGCGCACCAGCCTGCGGTCGACCAGCTTGCGGACGGTCTTGTTGGTGTGGACCAGCGAGAAACCGAGCGTGTCGGCGAGGTGTTGCTGGGTCAGCGGGATGACCGGCGAGCCGTCGAGCAGTCCAGCGCCCTCCGCGCGTCGGCAGACGAAGGCAAGCAGATACGCGGCGCGCTCGAGCGCCGTGCGACGGCCGATCGAGAGCAGGTTCTCGTCGAGCATCTGCTCCTCGCGCGCGGCGAGCCACGTGACGTCGAAAGCGAGGCCGGCATGCTCGCGATAGAGGGTGGCCAGGCGGTCGCGCTCGAACACGCAGAGCAGCATGGGCGACAGGGCCTCGACCGAATGTTCCATCTCGCCCATCAGGCTGCCCTGCAGTCCGATCAGGTCGCCCGGTACGACGAAATTGAGTATCTGGCGGCGGCCGTCGGCCAAGAGCTTGTAGCGGAATCCCCAGCCCATCAGCACGGTGAAGAGGTGCGGGCTGCGGGTTCCTTCGGCCAGGACCGTCGCGCCCTTCTCGACGGACAGTTCGCCCTTCTTGAAGCGCGCGACGAAGGCGAGTTCCTCTTCGGTGAAGTCGCGGAACAACGCGCGCGGCCTGAGCGGGCACTTCTCGCATGGATAGCGGACGACAGGACGCGGTGCGAGCGCTGCGGCCATCGGTCGGACTCCCCGGTCGGGCCGGCGGCGGTACCGGCGCCATGATGCATAACGTTTCGGCAGGAGGCGTACCACGTCAAATTTACATGACGTGGCATTCATCCCTGCTCTCATATGCAACTCTCGCACGCATCTCGGACGGCGCCCGATTCGCCTGGCAGGAGCACGACATTGAAAATCCCCCTTCTGTCCGGGCTGAGGCTTCTCATCGTCGAGGACGAGTTCCTCATCGCCATGGACGTCGAGCAGCTCTGCCTTGAACACGGCGCCGCCGCGACGATCGTCGCCGGTTCGGCGGCCGAGCTTTCCGAACGCATGGCCGGCGGCGGCTTCGATGCGGCTATCCTGGACGTCATGGTCGAGGGTCGTTCGACGCTCGACGTCGCCCGCAGCCTCGCCGAACGCGGTATCCCCTTCGTCTTCGCCACCGGCCACTCCGACCGCCCGGACGTCTTTGCCGCCTTTCCCGGCGTGCGCATCGTCGGCAAGCCCTATGCCGGGGAGGAGCTCGTCGAGGCCGTCGCCGCCGTCGCCCGCGGGTCGGGCCGTATGACGCCCGGCTGATGCCGATGCGTCGCGCCGCCGCTGCAGCCGCGCTTGACTAGAGCATCGCCCGATCTGATTGAATCGGGATTCCCAAATCAGTCTGGTTCTGATTCAAGCTGCCTGCCGGAGCGGAGGCGGGCAGGCGATGTCGAAAGCTCTATCCC
>DUSC01000126.1 GCA_012842935.1 Hyphomicrobiales bacterium
CGGACGCGACCGCCGACCTCGCCTTCGGGCTGATGCTTGCGGTAGCGCGGCGGATCGTCGAAGGCGACAAGCTCACCCGCTCCGGCGTGTTTCCCGGCTCTCAGTCGAACCACCTCGCGGGAGCGGCGGTCAGCGGCAAGACGCTGGGTATCGTCGGGTTCGGCCGGATCGGGCAGGCAATGGCGCGCCGTGCGCGCGGCTTTGACATGACGGTGCTCTATTCCGATCCTCATGCTCTGCCGGCGGAGGACGAGCAGAAACTCGGCGTAAGGCTGGTCAGTTTTGAGGAATTGCTCGGGCAATCGGACTTTATCTCGCTGCATCCGGCGCTGAACGAAGAAACCCGCCACATGATGGGTGCGCGGCAATTCGCGCTGATGAAGCGGACGGCATTCCTGATCAACACGTCGCGCGGGCCGATCATCGACGAGAAGGCGCTGGTACAGGCCCTGACCGAGGGCCGTCTGGCCGGTGCTGGGCTCGATGTCTACGAGCACGAGCCCAAGATCGAACGCGCGCTCTTGACGATGAACAATGTGGTGCTCACGCCGCATCTCGGCAGTGCGGTGATGGAATTGCGTGAGCGCATGGCGCATGTGGTGGTGGACAATATCGCGGCGATCATCGAGGACCGCATGCCGCCGAACTGCATCAATCCGGCGGTGTTTGCGCCGGGGGCGTAATCACTCCGCCGTCCAGCCTCCGTCTACCAGCAGCGACGCGCCGGTCATCAGCGACGACGCGTCGGAGGCGAGGAAGACAATCGCGCCCATCAGGTCCTCGACCTGGCCGAGCCGGCCGAGCTTGATCTTGTCCAGCACCGAACGTCTGAAATTCTCGTCCTGCAGGAACGGGCGCGTCATAGGCGTTTCGATGAAGGTCGGCGCAAGTGCATTGACGCGGATGCCGTGCGGACCGAAGTCGGCGGCCATCTCGCGGGTCAGCGAGCCGAGCGCCGCCTTTGACGTGGCATAGGCCGTGCCGGCAAAGGGATGCACCCTGGTCCCGGCGATCGAGGTGACGTTGACGATCGAGCCTTTTGCCGTCGCCAGTTCCTTGAACAGACCGCGGGCGAGCATGATCGGCGCGAAGAAATTCACCTGGAAGACGTCGCGCCAGACATGCATGGGCGTGTCCAGCGAGTTCATGCGCCCGCCGTCCTTCAGCTTGGGCGAGATGCCGGCGTTGTTGACCAGCGCGTCGAGGCGGCCGCCGTCGTCCTCGAGGCGGTGGCGGATTTCCGCGACGGCGACGCCGACGTCCTCCGGATCCGACAGATCCACCTTGATGTGGTCCTCCGGCCCCGCCGGCCAGGGGCAGTCCTCGGAGAAGGCCTGGCGCGAACAGGTGATAACGCGCCACCCCTCGCGGGAGAAACGTTTCACGGTGGCATGGCCGATACCGCGGCTGGCACCGGTGAGGACTATGGTCTTGCGTATCGCGACTTCGCTCATGCGATCCTCCAGCCGCTGCTATGTAGCGGAACAGTTCCGGCATGGCGAGGGGCTGCGACGCCGCGGCCGGGATCAGTTGCCGAGGATGACGTCGAGGATAGAGGACGGCTTCTTCCGCGGCGCGCCGCCGACTTCCGCGCGCGGCCGCGGAATGGAGGCCGTCTGCCCATCGTCGGTTCCGCCGCCGCCGGCCATCTCGGGCATGGCCGGACCGCGTCCATGGGAAGGCGTGGTCGAGCCTGCCTCCATGGCCGCCTCGCCCACGGCCCCCGGCGGCACGGAACCCGGATCCGCTTCGGCCGTCGCGGCGTGCGACGTGCCGGGAAGCGGCGCCACCGGCACACCTTCATGGGCAGCGACCATGAATTCGTGCCACACCTTAGCCGGCAAAGAACCGCCGGTGATGTTCCTCGTCGGCGTGCCGTCGTCGTTGCCCATCCACACGCCGGTGGTCAGGTTCGCCGTGTAACCGATGAACCAGGCGTCGCGGGAATTCTGGCTGGTGCCGGTCTTGCCGGCTGCCGGCCAGGCGAAATCGGCCTTGCGCGCCGTGCCGTCCTTCAGCGTCTGGGTCATCATGGAATTCATCATGCCGACGATCTCCGGCCGGAGAACGCGCGGAATGCTGCCGCCGGTGTTCTCGTAGAGGACCTCGCCCGACGTCGTGCTGACGCGACGGACGAAATGCACCTCCGGGCGGTAGCCGCCATTGGCGAAAGGCACATAGGCCGCAGTCAGTTCGAGCGGTGTGACCTCCGACGTGCCGAGCGCGATCGACGTGTTGGCCTGGAGGCTGGATTCGATGCCCATGCGGTGCGCCGTCTCGACCACCGTCGCCGGCCCGACCTCCATGGCGAGCTGGGCTGCGACGGAGTTGAGCGACTTGGCGAGCGCAGTCGTCAGCGTCACCTTGCCATAATACTTGCCGTTGTAGTTCTCGGGCGTCCACTTGCCGATGCGGATCGGCGCGTCGTTGCGCACCGATTCGGGGGTGCGGCCCTGCTCCAGCGCGGCGAGGAAGACGAAGGGCTTGAAGGCCGAGCCGGGCTGGCGGCGCGCCTCGGAAGCGCGATCGAACTGGCTCGAGGCGTAGTCGGCGCCGCCGATCATGGCCCGGACCGCACCGGTGTTGTCGATCGAGACGAGGGCAGCCTGGCTGACGTTGAGCTTCTTGCCGCTCTCGTCGAGCAGGCGGCGGATCGACTTCTCGCCGAGCTTCTGCAGGGTCAGGTCGATGGTGGTGTCGACGATGACGTCGGTACGCACCTCGCCGATGAGGGCGGGAAGTTCCTCCATGACGCGGTCGGCGACGTAGTTCTCCGAGCCGGTCCAGAAGGCGGCGGTGCGGCTCGCCGGCGCACTCATCGCCGTCGCGAGCTCGCGATCGCCGATCATATTCTCTTCGCGCATGGCGGCGAGCACGATCCGGGCACGTTCCTCGGCAGCCTTGGGATCGCGCGCCGGCGACAGGCGCGACGGCGCCTTGAGCAGGCCGGCCAGAAGCGCCGCCTCGGCGAGCGTGACGTCACGGGCCGACTTGCCGAAATAGCGTCGCGACGCGGCTTCGACGCCGTAGGAACCGGAGCCGAAATAGACCCGGTTGAGATACATCTCGAGGATCTGGTCCTTGGTGTGTCTATGCTCCAGCCAGAGTGCCAGCAGCACCTCCTGGACCTTGCGCTCGAGGGTCCGGTCCGGCTTCAGGAAGAGGTTCTTGGCCAGCTGCTGGGTCAGCGTCGAACCGCCCTGGGTGAAGCGGCCGGATGTGATGTTCTGGAACATCGCCCGGGCGAGGCCGAGCGGGTCGATGCCGAAATGCGAGTAGAAGCGGCGGTCCTCGATCGCTATCACCGCCTGGGGGATATAGGGCGACATCTCATGCAGGCCCACGGCCTCGCCGCCGGTCATGCCGCGGTTGGCGATCAGGCGGCCGTCGACGGAGACGATGCGAACGTTGGGCGGCCGATCGGGAATCGCCCAGGTCGTTGCACTGGGCATGCGAGCGCCATAATACGCGACCAGGCCGACGCCGCCGATGCCGGCCCACAGCGCCACCACCAGGCACCAGTAGACGAGGCGGCCGAACAGCCCGGCGGAACGACGGCCGCGGCTCCTGCCGCGCGTCCTGCCGCGGGCCGATCCGGACTTCTTCCGCGCCTTCCCGCGGCGCGACGGCACGACGCGATCCTCCTCGCTCACGGACAGGCCGGCGGACCCGCCGCGCGATGTATCGTCGAATGTCGGCTCTATGCGTTTGCGGTTGGCCAATGTCCGGTCCCCGTGCGGGCAGAGCCCTCGGCGCTCCGGGTGGACACTAAATGCGGCGATTTAAGGGGCCGTTAAGGGTCGGCGCCGAAGGGGCCGCACGGCGGTCGCTCCGGTGGGCGACGGGGACAGGCAGGGCAAGCGACCGCGCCTCAACTCCGCCCGACGGTGAATCTCCACTCGTCGAAATCGTTCTTGAAGAAGGAGAACGTCTCGCCGACGCCCTTTCGCGTCTCCTCGACCCGCCCGTCGTTGTGCCAAACCCTGAACGAATACTCCATCCGCACAGGGCACTGCCCGTAATTCGGCTTGCCGTACCTGATCGTGCCGAAGCTGAAGTCGCCGACATCGGCGATCTGCCACGTCTCGCGCTGCGACGGGGACCACCAGTCCTCGAGGATGTAGCGCTCGACCGAGGCGCGAACCTCGTCCTCGGTCGGGCAGCCGTCCGGCGGAGCAGCCACGGCGCTGCCCGCAGCGATGCAGCCGGCGAGCACGAGGCCGGCCAGGCGGATTGACGATTTTCCGACCATTTCCTCCCCCAATCCCCTGACCTCACGCAAGGGTCGACTTCACGATGGCGTCGAGGATCGCAGCGACTCGCCGCCGCGCCGGATCGGCGTCATGGCCGAAGACCGGCGCGAAACGCACTACGGTCAGCGCCTCGAGCAGCATGTCGGCAATTTCCCTGCGGTCCTTGTCGAGGTCGACGCCAGACAACGCCTCGTCCGCCAGCCGCATCAGCTCCGGCGGCTCGACGGCCATCGTGCCCGCCGCGCTCAAGCGACGCAGTTCGGCGACGGCCGCGACCGCCGCCGGGTGCCGGCTCATGGCCCATCCTCCTGACCCGGCGGCACTCTAGAGCATCGCCCGATCTGATTGAATCGGGATTCCCAAATCAGTCTGGTTCTGATTCAAGCTGCCTGCCG
>DUSC01000127.1 GCA_012842935.1 Hyphomicrobiales bacterium
CGCTTTCCTCTCACCACGATCGGTCTTTCGGTGGTCTCTGCGAAGGCCGGGCAGCTCGACGCCGCCGACCATTATCTGGCGATGGCGGAACGCAGCGCGCGGAAGGAGGACACGGCACTTGCCGGCGACCTCAGGGTCGTCCGCATCCTGCTGTCGCTCTACACCGACCGCCAGGTCAGCAGCGCGGATCTTTCGGCGCTGGAGGACGATCTCATGAACCGGCAGGACATGGAGCTCATCCATCGCGCGCTCGCGCTCAACATGCTGTGCTACAATTCTCTCACTCGAGGCGCCCTCGATCGGGCGCTGCATTATGGCCAGCTCGCCATCCATGCCTTTCGCAACGGCAATGCCGATTTCGGTGCCATGCATCTTTATACGCATATCGGCCAGGCCGCCTATTTCAACGGCGACTGCTTCGGCGCAGCGGAAGCCTACGACCAACTGATCGCGGAAGCGCAGCGCAATATCGGCAAGGGAAGCGATCTCGATGCCGTCGGCCAGGTGCTGAACGCGGAACTTCTCTCCATGAACGGCAATGAAGAGGCCGCCGGGGAAGCGCTCGGCTGGGCGCTTCCCCATCTCGAACGCCATGACACATGGTTCGATCTGCTCGCCGCCGGCTTTATGGCGGAACAGCGCATCCTGTTGCTCAAGGGGGATCAGGTCACCGCGCATGCCTCCATCGATCGCGTCCATGCCGTGGCCCGACGCCGTAGTTTCGATCGACTGGTCCGGCTGGCCGAGGGGGCACGCGCCACGCTGCTGCTCGCCTCTGGCGACGTCGACCAGGCGGTACGCTATGCCGAGATCACGGGGTTGGGGCAAAGGATGATCCGCTCCGACAAGGCGAACAACCTGGCGAACCATGCACGGGGAACGGTGCCGGCCCTGTTATGGACGCGCATCTTCCTCGCGCTCGGCGATCCCGTCGCGGCAAGGGACGTCTTCGAACACCTGATGACGACGCAGGCCCAGAAGCCGAATGTGCCGCGCTCCATCGAACTGGCGCTGGTCGAGATCGACCTGCTCGTCGCCGAAGGGCGGTCGCACGAGGCCGCCGCGCGTCTCGGCGACATCGTCTTGAGCTCGTCGCTCACTGATTACGGGGCGATCCTGCGGATTGAGGGAGCGGCGTTTCTCGCGCGGCTCCGCAAGCTGGCCTCAGAGCAGGCGGTATCGGAGATCATCCTGCGCCGGCTTGGCCAGGTGCTCGGCGAGCACTGGTTTGACGGGAAGAACCTTCTCCCGGGGGATTTCTCGCAAGGCAAGGAAGCCGACGACCTCCTCACCCGCAAGGAGCGGCGTGTGGTGGAACTGCTGAGCGTCGGCCTCAGCAACAAGGAAATCGGCCGCAAGCTCGACATGAGCGACAACACCGTCAAGTTCCACCTGAGGAACATCTATTCCAAATTCAATGTCGGCACGCGGCTCGCAGCCGTGAACGTCGCGCGCAACCGTGGCGTGCTCGCAGAGCGCTGAACCCACCCGAATGGGCGGGCATTCTTGCCCCGTCCTACCCATCTGACAGGCTACTCAACCGCCCGGCATGCTGTCTAATCTGTCCTTGCCGCCAGATGCAGGGACAGATGACGACCATGGTTTCATCGCGCGATCACATCGATCCGGTCACACAGGAGATCGTCGAGGGCAAGCTTGCCGCGACTGTCGATGAAATGGGCATCGTGATGGCCAAGACCAGCATGAGCCCCGTCATCTACGAAGTGCTCGACTTCGCCTGCGGCCTGCTGACGGCCGAGGGCGAACTCGTCGCGCAGATGAATGGCATCACGCTGTTCACGGGCACCTTCGGCACCCAGGTCAAGGCGCTGATCGCGCGTTTCGCAGGCGAGATGGCCGATGGCGACATATTGCTCACCAACGATCCCTATGCCGGCGGCACGCATGCCTGCGATTTTGCGATCGTCAAGCCCATCTTCGCCGAAGGCGACATCATCGCCTATGCGATCAATGTCGCCCATTATCTTGACGTCGGCGGCTCCGTGCCGGGCAGCCTCGCAACCGATGCGACCTCGGTTTACCAGGAGGGACTGCGGCTTCCCGGCGTCAGGATCGTGCGCGGCGACGTCGTCTCGCCGGAGCTGGTCCACATCATCCGCGAGAATGTCCGGCTGCCCGACATCGCCATCGGCGACCTGACGGCCCAGATCGCCACCGTCCGCGTCGCCGCGCGGCGCACGCTGGAACTCACGCAGAAATACGGCACCGCGACGGTGAAGTCTGCATTCGCCCATGTGATCGCCGCGAGCGAAAGGCAGAGCCGCGCCGCCATAGCGGCCTTGCCCGACGGGACCTATTTCGCCACCGATACCATCGACGGCGACGGCGTCACCGACGACCCGATCGAGGTGAAGGTCGCGGTCACCATCGACGGCGACAGCATCACAGCGGATTTCACCGGCTGCCCGCCGGCGGCGGCCGGCCCGATCAATTGCGCACGCGGCGCGCTGGAATCGGCCTGCCGCACCATCATCAAGGCGCTGGTCGGGCCGCAGGCGCCGTCGAACGAGGGCTGGTTCCGCCCGCTTACGGTCATCGCGCCGCCGGGTACCGTCTTCACTGCCGAAAAACCCTCTCCGACCGGCTGGTATTACGAGGGTTCGGTCCACGCGTCCGAACTCGTGTGGAAGGCGCTGGCGCCCCTGATGCCGTCGCGCTTCTCGGCCGGTTCCTATTCCAGCCTCTGCGTCGTCTATATCTCCGGCACCGATGCCCGCGGAGAGCCTTTCATCCATATCGAGCCGCAGCACGGCGGCTGGGGCGCGAGCGAGGAGATCGACGGAGCCAATGCCGTCATCGCCCTGACCGACGGCGATACCTACAACTATTCGGTCGAGATCATCGAGGCGCGCTTCCCCCTGCTCGTCCGCCGCTACGGCTTCAATACCGAGCGGGGCAGCGGCGCGGGCAGGCGGCGGGGCGGCTTCGGCGTGGTCAGAGAATACGAGATCCTGTCCGGTGACGCATCGGCTTATTGCAGCCTCGGCCGGACCAAAACCCTGCCGTGGGGCATGGCGGGCGGAAAGCCCGGCACCGCCAACATGCTGCAGGTCGCCTCGGCCGGGACGGCGGATTGCCGGGACTATCGGCGCGCGGCCCATATACCGCTCGTGAAAGGCGACGTGATCAGGATCGCGACCGGCGGCGGCGGCGGCTGGGGCGATCCACGGGGGCGCGAGCCGGAACGGATCGAACAGGATATCGAAAACGGCTTCCTCACCGAGACGGCCGCCGCCGAAGCCTATGGCTATCGCAGGAGGATCGCGGGATGATCAGGCTGGCAACCGACGTCGGGGGCACCTTCACCGATCTTGTCGGCTATGACGAGCGGAGCGGCGAGCTCTTCACCGCCAAGAGCCTGACCACGGTCGACGACCAGTCCCGCGGCGTGCTCGCGGCGATCGCCATGTCCGAGGCGCATGACGGGCTACGCGCGCGCGACGTCACGTTCTTCGCCCATGGCGGCACCACGGTCATCAATGCCATCACCGAGCGCAAGGGCGTGCGCACGGCGCTCGTCACCACGGCAGGCTTTCGGGACGTGCTGGAAATCGGCCGCGGCAACCGGCCCGATCTCTATAACCTGCAATTCCACAGTCCCGAACCCTTCGTGCCGCGCCATCTGCGCTTTGAGGTGCGCGAGCGCGTCGACGCGACCGGCAAGGTTCGTGTTCCGATCGAACTGGACGACCTAAAGCCCATCATCCACCAATGCCGGGAGCAGGGCGTGCAGGCGATCGCCGTGCTCTTCCTGCACAGCTACGCCAATCCGGAGCATGAACGCCTTTGCGCCAACAGGCTGGCGGAGGCGCTGCCCCAGGCGACGGTCTGCGCCAGCCACGACGTTTCCCGGCAATGGCGGGAATATGAGCGTTCCAACACCGTCGTGCTCAACGCCTATGTCCAGCCGATCATCCGGCATTATTTCGCGCGGCTCGAAGAAGCGCTGCGCCGGCGCGACCTCGCCTGCCCCTATTATGCCATGCAATCCAACGGCGGCATTTCGACCTTCGACCAGGCGACCCAGAGCCCGCTGACGCTGGTGGAATCCGGCCCCGCCGGCGGAATTGCCGGCGCCACGCGCATCGGTGCGGCGCTCGAAGAGACCGAGGTGCTGTCCCTCGATGTCGGCGGCACCACGGCGAAATGCTCGCTGATCCATGACAGCCGGCCGACGCTCAATGCCGAGTACCGGCTCGAACATAGCCGCATCCAGCCCGGCCATGTCGTGCAGGTGCCCGTCGTCGACATCGTCGAGATCGGCTCCGGCGGCGGCTCGATCGCCTGGATCGACGAGCGGGGTGCGCTGAGGGTCGGGCCGGAAAGCGCCGGCTCCACGCCGGGACCTGCCTGCTACGGGCGCGGCGGCACCAGGCCGACCCTGTCGGACGCGATCCTCGCCGTGGGCATCTTCGACCCCGCCAATTTCGCGGGCGGCACGATGGCGCTCGACAAGGGCAAGGCGACGGATGCGATCGCGACGGTCGCCGAGCCGCTTGGCATGGCGATCGAGGATGCGGCGATCGCCATCATCGAAATTGCCCATGCGAACATGATCAATGCGTTGAAGCTGGTCACGGTGCAGCGCGGCCACGATCCTCGCGACGCGGCCTTTGTCATCAGCGGCGGCGCGGGTCCGGCGCTTGCGGCCCGGCTGGGCCGCGATCTCAGCGTCAAGTCGACGGTGGTGCCGCCGCATCCGGGCATATTCTCCGCATGGGGCATGCTGGCTGCCGAGCCGCGCGCCGACTTCCGCAGCACCTGGTTCCAGCCTCTCGCCGATGAGGCGATGGCCCAGATCGTCACGCGGTTCTCAGCCTTGGAGAACGAGGCGATCGCCTATTTCGCCAAGGGCCAGGATGCGGCGATCCGGTTCACTCATCTGGTCGAGGCGCGCTATCGCGGCCAGGAACATGGTGTTTTCGCCGCGTTCCGCTCGGACGACGACCTTGCGGCCTTTGCCGACCGGTTCCACGCCGCGCATGAGAAAGCTTATTCCTTCCGCCTGCCCGGCTCGGCGATCGAGATCACGACGCTGCATCTCGAAGCCGTGCTTCGGGGGCCGGTCATCGCGTTGCCTAATGTGCGGGGTGCGGGACGCAGCTTCGCAGCCGCCCGGACCGGTACGCGCGACGTCTATTTCGGGGCGGCGGGCGGCTGGGTCGCCTGCCCGGTCTTCGATCGCAACCTGCTGCCGGCCGGCGAAGCCCTCAACGGGCCTGCAATCATCGAGGAGCCGACGGCGACGACCCTTCTTCTCGACGGCCAGGTCATGGAAATGACCGAAAGCGGCATTCTCGTCATCCGCGAAGCATACCCGGTGGCGGACTGACATGGCGATTGCGATCGAAATCGAAAACGTCGTTCGAAGCTATGGGCCGGTCAAGGCCGTCGACGGCGTGTCGCTTTCGATTGCGGCGGGGGAATTCTTCACCCTTCTGGGCTCGTCCGGCTGCGGCAAGAGCACGCTGCTGAAGATCATCGGCGGCTTCGATGCGCCGACATCGGGCCGCATCGCCTTCGACGGCAAGGATATGAGCGCCGTTCCCGCCAACCGCCGTCCCGTCAACACCGTGTTCCAGAGCCTCGGCCTCTTCCCGCATATGACGGTGGCCCGGAATGTCGGATACGGGCTGAAACTTCGCGGTCTTTCCGGCGGCGCGCTGGACAGGAAGGTCGAGGACGCGCTCGATCTCGTCGAGCTCTCCGGCTTCGGCCCGCGCGACATCAACCTCTTGTCCGGCGGCCAGCGCCAGCGCGTGGCGCTCGCCCGGGCGCTGGTCATGGAACCCGGGATCC
>DUSC01000128.1 GCA_012842935.1 Hyphomicrobiales bacterium
GAGCGTCACCTCGCCGAGCCGGTGACCGCGGCGGGCGACGTCGAGGAACTGGCCGGCCTGCTCGCTGCCGGGCTGAAGGCCGATCTCGAACGGCGCGGCGAAGGCGCGCGCCTGCTCGAGCTGGCGCTCTTCCGGGTCGACGGCCATGTCAGCCGCATCGCCGTCGGCACGTCGCGGCCGCTACGCGATCCGAAGCTGGTGCGCCGCCTGTTCAGGGAGCGGCTGACCGGCACGCAGGCCGCCTTCGATCCCGGCTTCGGCTTCGATCTCGTGCGGCTTTCGGCGCGCGAGACGGCAAAGCTCGAGATCGTGCAGACCGACCTCGCCGGGGAGCGGCAGGACGGCGAGGAGGACATCGCCGTGTTCGCCGACCGGGTGAAGGCGCGGCTCGGCGAGCAGGCCGTGCTGCGGCCCGTCGCGGTCGAGAGCCACATTCCCGAACGGGCGGCAGCGCTCCTGCCCGTCGCCGCGGCGCCGGAAGGCAAGGCCATTGCCGGCGGGAGACCCAACGCACCCTCGGCGGAGCGGCCGATACGGCTCTTTGCCCGGCCCGAGCCGGTCGAGGTGATGGCCGAGATCCCCGAAGGGCCGCCGGCGCATTTCCGCTGGCGCCGGGCGCTGCACCGCGTCGCCCGCTCGGAGGGTCCCGAACGCATCGCGCCGGAATGGTGGCGAAACGGCGAGACGGCGGCGACGCGCGACTATTTCCGCGTCGAGGACGTCGACGGCCGGCGCTACTGGCTCTACCGCCAGGGTCTCTACGATGCCGCCGAGCCGACGCCGCGCTGGTTCATGCACGGGATCTTCGCATGAGTGCGCCCGCTTATGCCGAGTTCGCGGTGCACTCGAACTTCTCCTTTCTTCGCGGCGCCTCGGCGCCGGAGGAACTGGCCGTCACGGCGAGGCAGCTCGGCCTGTCGGCGCTGGGGCTCGCCGACCGCAACACGGTCGCCGGTACGGTCAGGGCCTGGCTGCAGGCCAAGGAGGCGGGCCTCGCCTACCATCCGGGCGCGCGGCTGTCGTTCTCGGACGAATCCCCCGACATCCTCGCCTACCCTCGTGATCGCCGGGGCTGGGGGCATCTGTGCCGCATGCTCACCGAGGCCAATGAGCGCGGAGAGAAGGGCGCCCCGGACCTCAGGTGGGGCGATCTCCTCGACTGGGGGGAGGGTCTGTCGCTCGCCGTCCTCCCGGACTTCGCCCGGTCCGCCGACGAGATGCTTTCCTTGCTGCGCGACCTCGCTGACCGCTTTCGCGACAATGTGCGCGTCGCCGCCGCGCCGGCCTATGGCGGCGAAGACGGTTTCCGCATCGCCGCCGCCGCGGCGCTCGCCGAGGCCGCCGGCGTGCCGTTGATGGCGGTCAACGACGTGCTCTACCATGCGCCCGAACGCCGTCCGCTGCAGGACGTGCTGACCGCGATCCGCTTGAACACCCGCGTCGCCGAGGCGGGCTATGCGCTCGGCGCCAACGCCGAGCGCCACCTCAAAGGACCGGCGGAGATGGCGCGCCTGTTCCGACGCCACCCGCAGGCGGTCGCCGAGACGATCCGCTTTTCCGAGAGCCTCGGCTTCTCGCTCGACCAGCTCAAATACAACTACCCCGACGAGCCGACCGAATCGGGTCTGGAGCCGCAGGCCGAGCTCGAGCGCCTCACCCGCAGGGGCGCGGCCCTGCGCTACCCCGAAGGCGTGCCGGAGAAGATCGACCGGCTGATCGGTCATGAACTCGCCATCGTCGCCGAGCTCAACTACGCCCGCTATTTCCTCACCGTGCACGACATCGTCTCGTTCGCCCGCGCCCGCGGCATCCTCTGCCAGGGCCGCGGATCGGCGGCGAACTCGGTGATCTGCTTCTGCCTCGGCATCACCGACGTCGGCCCCGACATCATCGACCACCTGTTCGAGCGGTTCATCTCGGTGGAGCGCAACGAGCCGCCGGACATCGACGTCGACTTCGAGCACGAGCGCCGCGACGAGGTGATCGCCTACATCTACGAGAAGTACAGCTCCCGCCGCACCGCGCTTGCCGCCTCGGTGGTCACCTACCGATCGCGTTCGGCGCTGCGCGAGGTGGGCAAGGCGGTCGGCCTCTCGGACGACACGATCGACGCTCTCGCCGGCTCGACCTGGCGCTGGACCTCGGCCGGGCTCGGCGAGACCGAGGCGTCGGCCGCCGGCCTCGACATGCGCGACCCGATGATGCGCCACCTGTTCACCCACGCCAACGACATCATGGGCTTCCCCCGGCACCTGTCGCAGCATGTCGGCGGCTTCGTCATCACCCGCGACCGGCTGGACGAGGTGGTGCCGATCGTGAAGACGGCGATGGACGAGCGCCGCATGGTCGAGTGGGACAAGGACGACCTCGACGCCGTCGGCATCCTCAAGGTCGACATCCTGGCGCTGGGCATGCTGTCGTGCCTGCGCCGCGCTTTCGAACTGCTCGGAACCCGCTACGGCCGCCATCTGACGCTGGCGCAGGTGCCCGCCGAGGACCCGAAGGTCTACGACATGATCTGCCGGGCCGACACGCTCGGCGTCTTCCAGATCGAGAGCCGGGCGCAGATGACCATGCTGCCGCGGCTCCAGCCCCGCGTGTTCTACGACCTCGTCATCGAGGTGGCGATCGTCAGGCCCGGGCCGATCCAGGGAGACATGGTGCATCCCTACCTGCGCCGCCGGCAGGGCAAGGAGAAGCCGGAATATCCGCGTCCCGAACTGGAGGCGATCCTCAGGAAGACGCTGGGCGTGCCCCTATTCCAGGAGCAGGCGATGCGCATTGCCATCGAGGCCGGAGGCTTCAAGCCCGGCGAGGCCGACCAGCTGCGCCGTGCCATGGCCACCTTCCGCCGGGTCGGCACGATCGGCACGATGCGGCAGAAGATGATCGACGGCATGGTGTCGCGCGGCTATGAAAAAGAGTTCGCCGAGCGCTGCTTCAGCCAGATCGAGGGCTTCGGCGAGTACGGTTTCCCGGAAAGCCACGCCGCCTCCTTCGCGCTTCTGGTCTACGCCTCGTGCTGGCTGAAGGCCTACTATCCCGACGTCTTCTGCGCGGCGATCCTCAACGCCCAGCCGATGGGCTTCTACGCTCCGGCACAGCTGGTGCGCGATGCCATCGACCACGGCGTCGAGGTGCGCGCCGTCGACGTCAACTTCTCCGAATGGGACTGTACGCTGGAACCGGCCCCCTTCGATCCCGGCCGCATCGCGCCGCGCCATCGGGAGATGGCGGGCATGATCCGCACGGCGCATGCGGTGCGCCTCGGCTTCCGCCAGGTGAAAGGCCTCGCCCGCGAGCAGCTCGACCGGCTCGTAGCCCGGCGGGGCAAGGGCTACGATTCGGTCCGCGACGTCTGGCTGCGCACCGGGCTACCGGCGGCGACCGTGGTCAGACTCGCCGAGGCGGACGCCTTCCGTTCCATTGGGCTCGACCGGCGCGAGGCGCTGTGGGCGGCGCGCGCCCTCGAGGGGCGCAATGCTGCGGAGCGGCTGCCGCTGTTTGACCGGCCGCAGGCGCGGCTGCGCGACCTCGAGCCGGAGACAGAGCTGCCGCCGATGCCGCTCGGCGAGCACGTCTACCACGACTACCGGACACTGACGCTCTCGCTCAAGGCGCATCCGGTGTCGTTCCTGCGCGAGCGGCTCAGGGCCGCCGGCGTGATGGCCGATGCCGGCCTCGCGGACCTGCCGAGCGGACGGCGGGTCTCGGTGTCGGGCCTGACCCTCGTGCGCCAGCGCCCAGGCTCGGCCAAGGGCGTCATCTTCATGACCGTCGAGGACGAGACCGGCATCGCCAACATCATCGTCTGGCCGAAGACCTTCGAGCGCTTCCGTGCGGCAGTGCTGGGCGGAAGGCTGGTCAGGGTGCGCGGTCGCCTGCAGTCGGAATCGGGCGTCATCCATGTCGTCGCCGAGGAGGTCGAGGACATCACCACCTGGCTCGGCTCGCTGTCGGAGCAGGCGCCGGCGATCGAGAGCCTCGCCCATGCCGATGAGATCAAGCGGCCGGTGGTCGAACTGCGCGAGAAGCTGGTGGTGCGCTCGCGGCTTGCCCAGCTGATCCGCGAGGTGCCGACGCTGCGTCACGACTACCGCAGGCTGTCGTCTGCCGCGGCGGCGATGCCCAAGGGGCGCAACTTCCAATGAGCGCGGTCACCGCGGCTGCCGGGCGAAGCGCCTCGCGGCAGAGCGGGTCGCACCTGCGCGGACCGCCGCGACAACGGCCTCAGTCCTCCTCGATACGGCGGGCCTCCGACGGGAGCATGACGGGGATGCCGTCGCGGACCGGATAGGCGAGGCGGGCGGCGCGCGAGACGAGTTCGCCGCGCTCGGCGTCCCAGGAGAGCGGCCCTTTCGTCAGCGGGCAGGCGAGGAGCTCCAGCATCCGGACGTCGACGGTAGCCGCCTTGCGCCGCATCACGGTGCCGCCCCTATTGGAGACCCGGGCCGAAATCGTCGCGGTCGCGCGCCATCGCCATCTCGGTGATGGCGATCAGCGTCTCGGCCCGCGTTCTCAGGTCCGGCGCCTCGAGCAGCGCCTGCTTCTCGGCCGGGCCATAGGGCGCCATCATCGACAGAGCGTTGACCAGCGTCGCATTCTCGGCGCGGCTGACGCTCTCCCAGTCGGCGTCGAGACCGTTCGCCTCTAGGTAGGACCGGAACGCGCGGAGCAGCGCCGGGCGGTCGATCTCCTCGGCTGCGCGTTCGTCGAGATCGCCGACGAACGGCACGATGCGGCACATCCTGAACGGCGTGCGAACCGCCAGTTCCTCGGCGACGCGGAAGCGGCATACGCCATGAAGGGCGATAAGGTAGCGTCCGTCGCCGGTCTCGGACAGCGACGTGATGCGGCCGAGACAGCCGACCTGGCAGAGTTCGGGCTCGCCGTCGCCCCGCGACGCGCCGTCGAGAGCCGGCTGGATCATGCCGATCAGCCGTGCGCCGGCGATCGCCTCGTCGATCATCTGGAGATAGCGGGGTTCGAAGATGTTGAGCGGCATGCGCCCGCCGGGCAGCAGAAGCGCAGCCGACAGCGGAAAAACGGGAACAACCGCCGGCAGGTCGGCGGCCTTCCTGTAGTGGGCATTACCCGCCTGCACGTGTCGCCTCCAATCTCGCGACGGTCTCCAGCCGAGGCTCCGAAAGCGGACCCGCGGACCTCAGGAGAACAATACCGACGAGAGCTTGCGCCGCGCCGCCAGCGTGATCTCGTCGGTCGGACCCCACGCCTCGAAGAACTTGAGCAACTGCGCCCGCGCGCCGTCCTCTCGCCACGTCCGGTCGGCCTTGACGATGGCGAGCAGGTTTTCTGCGGCCTCCATGCGCATTCCCCTGGCGTTCTGGATCATGGCGAGGTCGAAACGCGCATCGTGGTCCTTGGGATTTGCGACCAGCCGGCGTTCCAGGGCGAGCGGGTCGCCGATCGCGGCCGCCTGCTCGGCGAGCGCGATCTTCGCGCGGACGGCGGCCAGCGGGGCCGCGTCCTTCTTGCCTTCCGGCGCCTGGTCGAGCAGGTGGCGTGCGGCGTCGGCGTTGCCGGTCTCGAACATCAGTTCGGCCATGCCGGCCAGTGCCTCGACCGAATCGGGGCTCTGCGCCAGCACCGCCGAATAGAGATCGGCCGCGCCCTGCAGGTCGCCCGCCGAACGAGCCTGCTGCGCCGCCGCCAGCGCCTCGGCGACATGCGCCGCGCCATCGTCCTTGCCACCGACCTTGGCGATGAAGTCGCGTATCTGGCTCTCGGGGATCGCCCCCATGAAGCCGTCGACCGGCTGCCCGTTCTTGAAGGCGATGACCGCCGGGATCGACTGGATGCCGAGCTGGCCGGCGACCGCCGGATGGTCGTCGATATTCATCTTGACGAGCTTGACGCGACCTCCGGCGGCGCGGACGGCCTTCTCGAGCGCCGGCGCCAATTGCCGGCACGGCCCGCACCACGGTGCCCAGAAGTCGACGAGAACCGGCTGGCGGCGCGATTCCTGAATGACGTCGGCGGCGAAAGTCGCGGTAGTCGTGTCTTTCACCAGTTCGCCGACCGGCGCCCCCGGCGCCTTCTGTGCGGGGGGCTGCGCCGCCTGCGCAGACGCGGATCCGTAATGGACGTTCTGGGCATAGCCGCCGCCCCGCGCATATGGATTGCTCTGGTCGCTCATCTCGTTCCTTCCCGCCCGTGGGTCCCCGGCGTCAACGCCGCCTCGCGCGCAGCACGCGCGCGTCGTTTTTCGGCTTCCATGTGGCGATCACACGGAGAGTTTCAAGATGGACGGATCATGCCCCGTCGCCCTGATGAAGCGCAACAGGTCTTGCGGGGCGATCGAGGTCGTCGCTTCGTTGGTCAGCGGATGTGCGTTGACCACGGCATGCGCGAGCAGCGCCTCGTCGATGAACACTTTCACGCGCTTCTGCGTGTCGTTGAGGACGCCGAAGGCGGTGACGGCCCCGGGGATCACGCCGAGCAGTTCCATCAGGGCCTCGGGGCGGCCGAAGGAGACGCGGCCGGCCGCGCCGATCCGGGTGTGGATGGTCTTCAGGTCGACGGTCGCTTCCTCCTCGACGGTCAGGAGAAAGTACTGGTCCTTGCGGTCCTTGAGGAACAGGTTCTTGGTGTGGCCGCCGGCGATCTCGCCTCGCAGAGCCTGCGAATCGGCAACTGTATAGAGCGGCGGGTGGGTAACCGTCGTCACCGGGATGTCGAGTCCGGCGAGGAAGGCGAAGAGGTCGTCGGGCGTTATCGGCATGGGCGTTCCGGCTGCTGCGTCCGGCTTCCTCTATGCCGCGGCAGGCGGTGGAAGCAAGTGCCCGGCCGACGCAGCTTGCGCACCGGTTCATTGCGCCGAAAAGCATGATGGGCGACGCTGCGTCCCCTTATGCCGACGCGAGATTCCCTGTTGCATTCCGCCGGCTCTTCGGCCATATAGCACCCGCTTGCGGCCGCCGGCCGCGCGAGCGGGTGTAGCTCAGGGGTAGAGCACAACCTTGCCAAGGTTGGGGTCGAGGGTTCGAATCCCTTCGCCCGCTCCAGTTTCCTCGGATGATTTGTCATATATTTCAATGACATACCAATCATCCCTGGGGCTTACTCAGCGGATTGGCGCGAAAA
>DUSC01000002.1 GCA_012842935.1 Hyphomicrobiales bacterium
AAGCATACGAGCCGTAGGTGTCGACCACGGCATGCAGGTAGACCTTGCCGATGCCCTTTAGGCTGCCGACGACGAAGGTGTCGGCCGACAGAAGCTCGCCCGGCGCCGCATCGCCTTGGGGTCGTCCTCTTCGCCGTCGCCGAGGTTTTTAGTGACGAAACGGGGCCATACCTTGGCCATGTCCGGCTTCGGCATCACCCATCTCGGCCGCATCGGCAAGGCCGCGTGAGGCGGTCCTACCCGAACGCCACGTCGAGGAACATCATCAGCGCCAGGCCGATCGTGAGCCCGAAGGTCGCCTGGCGCTCGTTGCCGTGGCTGTGCGTGTCGGGGATGATCTCGTGGCTGATCACGTAGATCATGGCGCCGGCGGCAAAGGTCAGCGCCCAGGGCATCGCCAGCGACGACAGGCCGACCGCCCAGGCGCCGAGGAGCCCGGCGACGGGCTCCACCAGCCCGGTCAGCGCGGCGACGGCGAAGGCGCGGCTGCGCGTATAGCCGATCGAGACCAGCGCCAGCGCCACGGCGAGCCCCTCCGGCGCGTTCTGCAGGCCGATGCCCACCGCCAGCGCGGTGCCGCCGTAAAGATCGCCGCCGCCCAGCCCGACGCCGACCGCCAGCCCTTCCGGCGCGTTGTGGATGGTGATCGCCAGCACGAACAGCCAGATCCGCGCCAGCGTCTCCGCCTCCGGCCCCTGGCGGCCCTGGAAGAAGTGCTCGTGCGGGATTTTTTCGTTCATCACCGCCAGCACGGCGGCGCCGGCGAGAACGCCGGCCACCGCCACCGCCGCCGCGGCGGCCGCCGAGCCGTGGATGGCGCGCGCGGCCTCGATTCCGGGCAGGATCAGCGACAGGAAGGAGGCGGCCAGCATGACGCCCGCGGCGAAGCCGAGCAGCGTGTCGTTGGCGCGCTGCGGCACGGCGCGGCCGAGGAACACCGGCAGCGCGCCCACCGCCGTCATCGCCCCGGCGAGCAGGCTGCCGACAAAGCCGATCAGCACGGACGACACGTCGTTTCCTCCCCGAAATCCGCCGCCGCCCGCCTCGCCCTCGCGGGCGGGGCCGCGGCATCATGCGTCCCTCCCCACGGCGCCTCGCTGCCCTCGGCGCCCTTCCCCGTGAGGGGGAGAGGTCGATTGCGCAGCAGGCCGCAAGGGGGCGGACGCCCTTGCAGGTCCGGTCCCGACAGACCGCCCGTCAGGAAAAGGTCGCCGGGCCGGCCCGCTCAGCCCTTCGCCTTCGCCGCGGCGAACTGGTCGAACGCCTCGATGGCGTGGCTGGCATACATCGCCGACGGCCCGGCGCCCATGTAGATCGCCATGCCCAGCGTCTCCAGCACCTCCTCGCGGCTGGCGCCCTGGTCGACGGCGGCCTTGGCGTGGAAGGCGATGCAGTCGTCGCAGCGGAGGGCGACGCTGATGCCCAGCGCCACCAGTTCCTTGGTCTTGGTGTCGAGCGCGGCAGGCTTCAGCGCCGCCTGCGCGATCGCCGAAAAACTCTTCATCACGTCGGGCGTCCCGCCCCTCAGCTCGCGCAGCGGCCCGCTCAGGCCGTGGATGAACTCCTTCCAGTCGATGTGCATTCCCGTCTCCGTCTGTCCGTGCCGATGAGGCGTCGTCCGCCCGGTCCCCGCGGCGCTCCGTCGCCGCGCGTTCGCCTTTCCCTAGCCGACCGGCCCGCCCGCGCCTTGATCGAACGCAAGCGCCGTCCTCCCTCTCGGGCAGGGCCATCGCCGGCGGCCGGCGGGGCAATCGGGGAATGGCGGCTCCTGGGCAATGGCCCCGCCCGCCTTAACCCTGCCGTTCAAACTTCGGGGAGTGTTGCCGTTCGATCCTTGTGGCGGCAGGCGGAATCCGCCAAGACAGGGGCCGGCGGCGGTGCCGCGAAAATGCCCTCATGCGTCTTCATAGGTGCCGCGATCCCAGGGCCGGGCAGCATTTGATGGACAACCCGTTCGAACCGCGCAAACCGCGTGCCCCCAGGGCGGGCCGCCTCCTGGCGCTCGACGCGTGGATCGATTCGACCCTCTACGACGCCGGCTTCAAGGCCGGCGAGATGTGGGAGGCGATCACCATCTTCTTCCGCCGCTTCCGCGTCAGCGGCTGGCGGCGCTGGATCGTGGAGCTCGCCAGCGAGGCGGCGACGATGGGCGCCGGCGGCGCCGTCGTCATGCTGGCGCTGGCCATGCCCGCCTTCGAGGAGACGGCGGGCGACTGGCGCAACCAGGGCGACTTCGCCGTGACCTTTCTCGACCGCTACGGCAACGAGATCGGCCAGCGCGGCATCATCCAGCGCGATTCCGTGCCGGTCGACGAGTTCCCGGACCACGTGATCAAGGCCGTGCTCGCCACCGAGGACCGCCGCTTCTTCGAGCACTGGGGCATCGACTTCTTCGGCCTGGCGCGCGCCATGAGCGAGAACGTGCGCGCCAATTCGGTCGTGCAGGGCGGTTCGACGATCACCCAGCAGCTGGCCAAGAACCTGTTCCTCACCAACGAGCGCACCTTCGAGCGCAAGATCAAGGAAGCCTTCCTCTCGGTGTGGCTGGAGATGAACCTCTCCAAGAAGGAGATCCTCCAGCTCTATCTCGACCGCGCCTACATGGGCGGCGGCACGTTCGGCATCACGGCCGCGGCCGACTTCTACTTCGGCAAGCAGATCAAGGACCTGACGCTCGCCGAGGCGGCCATGCTGGCCGGCCTGTTCAAGGCGCCGGCCAAGTACGCGCCGCACATCAACCTGCCGGCGGCGCGCGCCCGCGCCAACGAGGTGCTGACCAACATGGTCCAGGGCGGCTTCATGACCGAGGGCCAGGTGCTCTCGGCGAGGCTCCATCCCGCCACCGTCGTCGACCGCGGCGACCGCAAGAGCCCCGACTTCTTCCTCGACTGGGCCTTCGAGGAGGCCAAGAGGATCGCGGCGAAATCCGGCATCCACACGATGGTGGCGCGCACCACCTTCGACGCCGACCTCCAGGCGGCCGCCGAGGAGTCGCTCGAGTTCCACCTGCGCCAGTACGGCAAGGAATACGGCGTCACCGAGGGCGCCATCGTGCTGATGGAGACCAACGGCGCCGTGCGCGCCATCGTCGGCGGCCGCGACTACGGCGCCAGCCAGTTCAACCGGGCGACCAAGGCGCTGCGCCAGGCCGGCTCTTCGTTCAAGCCCTATGTCTACGCCACCGCCATGGAGAACGGCTTCACGCCCGATTCGGTCGTCTCCGACGGGCCGATCACCTGGAACGGCTGGACGCCGAAGAACTACGGGCGCGGCTATGCCGGCCGCGTCACGCTGACCACGGCACTGGTCAAGTCGATCAACACCGTGCCGGTCCGCCTCGCCAAGGAGCATCTGGGCATCGGGCCGATCGTCGAGAAGGCACGGGCGATGGGGGTCGAATCGCCGCTCAACGCCCACAAGACCATGGTGCTCGGCACGTCTGGCATGACCGTGATGGACCAGGCGACCGGCTATTCCGTGTTCGCCAACGGCGGCTATGCCGGCACGCGCCACGGCATCACCCAGCTGCTGACCCACGGCGGCAAGGTCGTCTGGGACCAGTCGCGCGATGCGCCCAAGCCGGTGCGCGTGCTCACCGAGCAGGCGCTGGCGTCGATGAACTCGATCCTGGTCCAGGTGCCCGAGATCGGCACGGCGCGCCGCGCCGCGCTGCCCGGCATCCGCTCGGCCGGCAAGACCGGCACGACCCAGGCCTACCGCGACGCCTGGTATGTCGGCTTCACCGGCAACTACGTCGCCGCCGTGTGGATGGGCAACGACGACTTCACCTCGACGCGCAACATGACCGGCGGCTCCCTCCCGGCGATGACCTGGCAGAGGCTGATGGCCTATGCGCACCAGAACATCGAGCTGAAGCCGATTCCTGGCATCGACAAGCCGTTCCTCGACGAGACGGCCGTCGCCAGGGCCGGGAAGGAGGGGGAGAAGAAAGCGCCGGAAGCCGCCGCGGCCGATGCGGAGAGACCGCCGGTCCTGTCCGCGGCGACCACCCGCGTGCTTCGCGAGATCGGGGAACTGTTCCGCAGGGCGCCGGTCCTCGACGCGCCGCCGGAGCCCGAGACGCTCTCGGCCCTGTGATGTCCGCTTCGCTCCTCATGGACCGCGCTTGCACCGTCTCGTGATGCTGCGCTATCCCCACCGGGCAACCGGCCGGCCCGCCACATGATCCAGCGCATCGCCCTCTCCCTGATCGTGATCGCGATCGCCATCGGCGGCGGCACGGCCAGCGTCTGGTACGCGCTGCGCGCGCAGGAGGGCATCGGAGCGCTGACCGTCGGCGGCTGGACGGCCTTCCCGGCCATCGGCACGCCGGAGGCCGATCCGTACGCCATGGCCCGCATCGCCCGCGACGGGACCCTGCCGCTCGGGCGGGCCGAAGGCCTGGCCTTCATCGCCGAGCGGGACTCCGCCGGCAACCGGCTTCGCCGCGAGTGCGACTACCGGGTCGAAGGATTGACGCCGACGGCGCGTTTCTGGACCCTCGTCGCGACCGACGAAACCCTTGCCGCACTCGGCCACGGCGGCCGCGCCTCCGCTGTCCAGTCGCGGCAGGTCCTGCGCAGGGCGGACAATTCCTTCGCCGTCGGCGTCGGGCCCCACCCGGCGCCGGGCAACTGGCTCCGGATCGACGGCACGGGTCCGCTGGCGCTGGTGCTGACACTCTACGACACGCCCGTCACCGGCGGAGCGGGATTGGGTGCGTTCGAGCTCCCCCAGGTCCTGAAAAGCGGCTGCGATGCTTAGGTTCTTGTATGCCGTCCTGCTCGGCACCGTCGGCGCCGGTATCGTGCACATCGCGGTCCTTCTCCTGCTGCCGGTCGTTTCGGAACGGGACGCCTGGTCGCGCCTGTCCCAGGCGGGGGATCTCTATACCGTGACGCCGCTGTACGGCGCGGCAGCGGACCGGCGCATCCTGCGCTCCGCCGACCCCCTGTTCCAGGCGGTCGCCTGTCGATTCGATCTCGCCAACGGGCTCACGCACATACGCGGCGTCGGCCGCCTGCCCTACTGGTCGGTGTCCATCTACGATCGCACGGGGCGTAACGTCTATTCCTTCAACGATCGGTCCACGACCAAAGGTGCCCTCGACCTCGTCGTGCTGACGCCGGCCCAGATGATCGAGGTACGCAAGGACCTGCCGGAGGCCTATGCGGAATCGGTGTTCGTCGAAGCGGATATCGGCGAAGGAATCGTGGTGGTCCGGGGTTTTGTCCCCGACGCGAGCTGGGCGCCGGCGATCTCCCGCGAGCTCGCCGGCGCGGTCTGCACCGCCGAATAGCCTGCGCGTCGCGACGGACGGCGAAGGTCAGTGTTTCGACGGTCCCTTTTCTCCCGCCACGCCGGAAGCCGGATTGGCGGGCCGTGCGGCGCCGTCGACCTTGGCCGGCCTCTCGTAGCGGACTCCGGGAAAGATGATGATCGCCCCAGCCCCTTCGGCAAGGGATTTGGTGGATTTCCGCGCCGCGTTCCGCGGCACGAACGACAGTATCGCACCCATGACTTCGCGCCCTCTCGGTCAAACCGGAGCATCAACGCAACGCCTCCGACACGATTAGGACACCATAGGGTTAACAGCACCTTAAGGACTATGGCACGGTTGTGGCACGGTCCCGCCGCGACGATGACCGCCCTTCTCGGCGAATGTGCAGACCTCTCTGCAAACGGCCGGCGGACCGGCGGCACGGCACACCGGCCATGCGGCGGCGCGGATGAACGACGGATCCCCCGCGCCGCGGACCATGATTAACAATCGGCTAACGGGTATCGGATAAGGTCGCGTTCGGGAGAAGGCTGGAGGCGGATACGGCCGCCCTCACACCTTCCCGAGCGTAGTGTAGTGTCAGGCGTATACCGTGCCATCCTCCGATTTCCGGCAGATCGCCGACCGTTCCATGCCCGCCAGGACCGACCGCCTCGTCCGGGCGGCCGTTTCCGCCTACTGCGCCCTGCCCCGGCCGTCGCGGCGCGAGACGCAACAGCTCGAGGACCTCGTCCTGCCGCTCTTTGATTCGGTCGGCGCGGAATCGCGGCGCTACGTGGCCGCCGTCCTCTCGGAATTGCCCAATCCGCCCGCGACGCTCGTGCGCCGTCTCAGCGAACAGCCCGTCGACGTCGCTGCGCCCCTCCTCATCCGCTCCCCGGCACTGACCGACATCGATCTCCTCGCGATCATCAGCCGCCACGGCCTTCCCCACGCCCGCGCCATTGCGCGACGCAAGGACCTCAATCCCGCGATCGCCAATCTGATCCGCGTGCTCGATCGCCCGGCGCTTCCGAAAGAGGCCCCGACGCAGCCGCCCGCGCCAGCGGACGAAAACGTCCATCACGAAGAGCAGAGCCCCGCCATGGCCCCTCCCGAATTGCCGCAGACGCCGGCCGACAGACCGGCCCGGACCAGGGCCGAGGCGGTTCGCGACCGCCTGCGCGCGATGATGCTGCCGGCCGGCGACCCCGCACCGCGCAGCGCCGTTCCCGCGGAGGAGCGGACGCAACGCTCCTCGGCCTACGGCCGGCTTCGCGCAACCGCCCTGACGGGCAACCCGGCCTTCTTCCAGACGGCGCTTGCCGACGCGCTCGGGATCGGTTTCCGCCAGGCGAAGGCGATCGCCACGGCCTCCACCTATGCGGATCTCGCCATGGCGCTCCGCGCACTCGACATCGACACCGAAGGCGCGTTGCTGATCGTGCTGGCGGTCTATCCGTCGCTGTTCGCCCATGCCGAGAGCGTCAGGCTGTTCGTCGAGCGCTACGAACTCTGTCACCGGGAAAAGGCCCGCGACAGGCTGCGCGGCTGGCGGGCCGAAACCCTCGCCGACGCGATGGCCGATGCGCCGACGATCAAGTCGGGCGCGAACGCCAACAGGCAGGGCAGCGCCGGGCGCCTCAGGGCCTCGTGATGTCGACGAGATCGCCGAGCGCCGTCGATCCGGGCTCCAGCTCCACGACCCAGATGTCGCTGTCGAACCGCTGCTCGCGCGCCAGCCGCTCGTCCAACGACTGCTGGTCGAGCTTCTCGCCCACCGGTGCGAACAGACGCCCGCCCGCCGAATCCGGAGCGTAGGCGGCCTGCGGCGCCGGTCCGTAGAGCGTCGCCTCGCCGGCGCGGTTGCGGGTCACGATGAACACCGCGCCGGCTTCCGCGGCCCCGCGACGGAGGACGGCCGCAAAGCCGCCCTCCCCGAACACGCGCCGGATCAGGGCCGAGACGAAGATTTCCGTCGTCACTCGCATCGGTTCTCGTGCCGTTCCGGCGCGATGGTGGTTCCGGCCGGCCGTTCCCGCGGGAAGACGGCCGCGCCGGCACCGCGTCCGATTGGCGGGTACCGGCGTCAGTTCGTCAAGCCGGTCTCGCGCATCTTTGCATAAAGCGCCTCGTCCGGCTCGCCGGTGACCGGAAGGCCGAACAACGACTGGAACTCCTTGATCGCGGCCCTGGTTCGCGAACCGACGACGCCGTCCAGTTCGATACCGTCGTTGCCGAAGGCCTTCAGGCCGGCCTGGATCTTGACGATCCTCGGGTCGGCTTCCCGCGCCGTCCGCGTCGCCGCGGCGGCGGGAGCAGGCGGTTCGCTCGGCAGGACGGCGCGAACGGCTTCCCTCGAGGTGCCTGCCCGCCCGTCGCGCGGCGCCGGCGCCGGAAGCGGCGCAATTGCCGCGGTCGTGGTCCGGGCGCCGAGTTGTTCGAGCAAGGCCGCGTCGATCTCGCCCGTCTGGTCGAGGCCGACCGTCTTCTGGTAGGCGGCCACGGCCGAACGGGTCGCCGGGCCCGCCAGACCGTCGACGGTGCCCTTGTAGAATCCCAGGTCGTGCAGGATGCTCTGGATACGTTCGACCTCGGGATCGGCCGAACGTGCCACGACGGGCCTGTCCGGCCGCTCGATGCGTATCGTCGCGTCGCCGGTGACCGGCGGCGGGCTGCGCTCCGGGCGCGGACCGATCTCCAGCCGATCGCGCGTGGCGAAAAACGCACCGTCGTGGAAATGCGGCTGATACCACAAGGCATTGGCCGAGACGTAGCTCAGGGCCACGACAAATGCGGTGATGCCGCCGACGAGAGCGGGATTGCGTACGATCGCGCCCCCGAGCGCGGCGGCGCCGCGGCCGACGAAACCGTCGGCATCATCGTGGGAATCACGCGACCTTGCGGAGCGTGCCATCTCGGTCGTCTCTTCTTTGCAGGGATGCGATCGGCACTATCTCGCCGTTCGCCTGTGCACGGCAGCCGTCGGCCGGCAGGGTAATGGCGACGGTGGTGCCTGCGCCGGGTGCGCTCTCGATCGTCATCGTGCCCCCGTGGAGCCGTACGAGGCCCTTGACCAGCGACAATCCGAGCCCGGTTCCCTCGAACTGGCGCGTGTAGTCGTTATGTACCTGGATGAACGGCTCGCCGACCCGTTCGAGATCGGCCGGTGCGATGCCGATGCCGGTGTCGCTGACCTGGAAATGGATCCTGTTGCCCAGCCGTGCGGCCGAGAGCGTGACCCGCCCGCCGGCGGGCGTGAACTTGATCGCGTTGGAGAGGAGGTTGATGAGCATCTGCCGCACGGAGCGGCGGTCGGCGACGATCTCGCCCACCGTCGGGGCCACCTGCAGTTCGAACGTCACGCCCTTGGCTTCGGCCTGCAGGGCCAGCATCGCGCGGCACATTTCCGCTGCCTCGCGGAAACGGAAGGCCTCGGGCGACAGGTCGTAGGCGCCCGATTCGATCTTGGAGACGTCGAGAATGGCGTTGACGACGTCGAGCAGGTGATTGCCCGAGTCCTTGATGAGGCCGACATATTCGCGCTGGCGCGGATCGGCGACGGGTCCGCACATGCCTTCCAGCATCATGTCGGAGAAGCCGATGATGGCGTTGAGCGGCGTCCGCAGTTCGTGACTGACCGTCGCGAGAAAGCGGTTCTTCGCAATCTCGCCGCCGTCCGCCCTCGTCATGGCGGCATCGATCGTGGCCAGCAGCCCGGCGACTTCGCTTCGGTCGCAGAGAAGGCCGGCGAAATCGCCGCCCGGCGCAGACCGCACCAGATCGAGCCGGAAGGGATGGAAGTTCTCGGCGGTCCCTTCGCCGGGCACGCGCGGCAGCCGGAGGCGCAGTTCGCAGCGGCGGCGCGTTTCCCCGTCCCTCAGGTCGGCGATCGCGGCGAGATAGGCGATCCTGTCCGCCACGTGGATGCGGTCGAACAGCCCGCTGCCGAGGAGGAGTTCGGGAGCAAGCCCGAGCAGCCCGCGCGCGTCGGTGGCGTCCGTCACCTCGCCGGAGCGGGACAGCTTCAGCACCACCCCGTCGAGCAGTTCCTCGGCCGCGACTGGGGCGCCCCCGCCCGCCCCGCCGGCGGGGCCGCGGGCGTCCATGCGGGCAAAGACCGAGGCCAGGTAGGCGAGACCGGCGATCCAGTGCCAGGCCTCCGGCGCCGCCGCCGGAACCGGCACCGCGTGACCGAGCGGCGCCTGCAGGACGAGTATCGCGCCCGTGGCCGCCGCGCCCGCCATCGCCGACGCCCGCGTGCCGCGAATCCAATATGCTTCGAGGACGGGGGCCAGCGCCAGGAGCGCCAGGGGTGACGCCAGCCCGCCGCCGGCGACGATGATCAGGCCGCCCGCGACGGCGGCGAGCACCAGCGCAGCCGTTCCCGCAGCGAGGTCGCCGCCGGTCGCCGAAAGCGACGCGACGGCCAGGAAGGCGCCGGCGAAGACGGCGCAGACGAGGGCTAGGGCGACCGCGGTGCCGAATACCGGAATGAAGAGGGGAGCAGCCGCGGCGGCAAAGAGGAAAGGCCCGAACAGGAGCACGCCGGCGAGCCGGCGCTGGCGGACGCGTTCGCGGCCCGCCGCAACCGAAGGATGCAGCAGGCGGTCGCAGCCGGCCGAAAAACCGGTCAGGATTTCCGATATCCTGGTCGCCGACACGCTCAACGCACGTACTCGCCTCTGCCCGCTTCGCGGATCGCTCTTTGTTGCCCCGACCCTCTCATCCCAGCGTTTAAGGAATGGATAAGGCGCCGCCATTGGCACGGCGGAACGCGGCGTTTATCCGGCGCCATGCCGCCGAAAGGCCCGCGAGTTGGCGTCATGGTAAATGCCGGGTGAACGCCGGACGCTGCCTCAAGCCGTTCGCAACGGCGCCGTCGGTTCCCCCTTCCGGCTGCTTTTCGACGTGAAATCAGCAACTTCGATGGTTGAGGGAAGGTTGCCGAAACCGCCGGCATTCGCCGCGAAATCGATTCAAGTCCGAACCTGTCGAATGCCGATAAAACTTTCGGCAAAGTCGAACCGGCAGCGCAACCGGCCATTGGCATGCGCCGTGCGAGCGTCGCCGCAGACAGAGGCCGAAACCCGCCGGGTACGGCCCGCGGTGGATCGAGAGGGCGGCGGATGTTCTTCCTCATCAGGATGGTGTTCTGGTTCTCGCTGGTGTTGCTGGTGCTTCCGCTCGATGCCGGAAGGGCTCCCGGCAGCCCGCCGCCGGTCGGTCCGCTTCAGGCGATTTCAGCGGCGCGCGAGGCGATCGGCGACGTGGCAGGGTTGTGCGAGCGCAAGCCCGACGTGTGCATGACCGGAAGGGCCGCGTTCGAGACCATCGGCTCCCGGGCACGGGAGGGCGCACGCATCGCCTACGAACTCCTCGACGACGCTTCCGGCGACGCCGACGCGACGATCAGCACCGGCAGCGTCCCCGCGCCGGGGAAAGCGGCCCCGGTTCGGCCGGCCGGCTGAAGCCCTGACCGAACGCCGTCGGGCCGGCGGCGCCGTGCGGTCTTCCTCGCGGCCCGGCGACGAGGCGGCGAAGCGCGGGCGGTTCCATTCGCGGGCGCCACGCTCTATATGCCGCCCATGGCTTCGATTGACACGATCCGCGACGACTTCGCCCTTCTCGACGAATGGGAAGACCGCTACCGCTACATCATCGAACTCGGCCAGAATCTTCCGCCCTTTCCCGAAACGGCGCGCGTCGACGCCAACAAGATCAGCGGCTGCGTCAGCCAGGTCTGGCTGGAGACGCGCCGCGGGCCGGGCGCCGACCCGGTGATCGAGTTCGCCGGCGATTCCGATGCCCATATCGTGCGCGGCCTGGTCGCGATCATGCTGGCGCTGTTTTCGGGGCGCCGGGCGAGCGAGATCCTCGCCGTCGACGCCGAGGCGGCGCTTCGCAGCCTCGGGCTCGACGAACACCTGACGCCGCAGCGGGCGAACGGACTGCGCTCGATGATCCGCCGCATCCGCCGCGAGGCCGAGGAAGCTCTCGCCCCGGCCTGAGCGGCCGCCCGGCAAAGCCGGACTGACCTCGACGCTCCCTCGAGGGCCCGGACAGGGTGCGATCGGGTCGAACGTGCCGTTCTCACTCCGGTCGGACGTCGCCCTCGCCGATGCGCGGGCGATAGTCCTCCGTGCCCCAGTGGAGCACCCGCGCCTTTCGCGCCGGAGCCGGCGGCCGGTAATGGCGCGCCAGCGCCGACAGCGCCGTCTTCAGCATGAGCTTGGCGGAGCGTGCCGGCCAGCCGCGCTCGAACTCGACGGTCTCGATCCCCTTCAGGAAGCAGCAGACGTCGACGAGGACGCCGGAGAGTTCCGGCCCCACCGCGGCGAGGGCCTTCTCGACCCGCAGGCGCGCGGCGAGCGCGGCGTCGGTCAGGTCGGCGACGCCGCCGGCGCGGCCGTCGCGGCGCGCGCTCGCCACCGACGCCTCCCAGTTGGCACCGAGTCTTGGCTGCATCAGGCCGCGCGTGAAGTCGCTGCGCAGCCGGTCGCCGGCTTCCTTCTCCTCTGCCGAGATGAAGGGCGAGCCGTCGCGGCCCTTCAGCCTCGCCAGTTGCGAGAGCGGCGATTCGGCCGCATTCACCGGCACGGTTTCCGCGCCGGACGAGCCGTCGACCGTTGCCCGGTCGATCGCGCGCGGTCGCGCGGCGAGCGGCTCGCCGCGTCCTGCGTCGGCCGCGACGAAATCGCGTCCGGAGGCGGTCAGCGTCAGGATGGCGCCCGCCCTCGTCGCGAGGCCGCGCGAAACCAGCGTGCGGAGCACGGTCACGTCGACCGAATGCGCCCCGCGCGCACCGCCGTCGAGCAGCATCCGTCGTCGAGCATGTTGCCCGCCGCTTTCGCCTCCCGCGTCCGCCGGAGGGCGGATCTCGGTGTGGCCGCCGCCGATGAACCGGCAGGCGGCACGGAGTCGCCTTCCGTCATCCATGTCGGGCCCCGTCGCTTGCCGATCGTCGACGCTCATGCCGGCCTCAGCGCAGGATGCGGTCGCGGAAGGCGGCAAGGGCCACCTTCTCGGTCATCGCCACCAGGCGGTCGTATTCTTCGTCGTCGCGCAGATCCTCGACCGTGTGGCAGGCATAGGCCACCGTCGTCCGGTCCCGGCCGAAGCCGCGTCCGACGTCCCTCATGCTGATCCCCAGGCAGACATGCGCGACATACATCGCGATCTGGCGGACGCGGACGACCTCCGACGGGCTTCGGCCCGACCGGCGAAGTTCGCGACCCGACACGTTGAAGAGCGCGGCGGCGATGTCGATCATTCCTTCGCAGACGTCCAGCAGGCGTTCCTCCCGGCGCTTGCCGATCGCAAGGGACTGGAATGGAGGTGCGGCGTCGACCCTGATCGGGCGGCCCGGATCCTGGTCTCTTCTCGTCGGGGAAACTGCGGGCACAGGGCAAGTCCTTCTGCTCGATAGGAATATCTTCCTTATAACGAGCTTCCGGGACGGTGTGAATAAAACGTCGGTCCCTGCGACGGCCGGAATCGGCCAGTCGACTGTTTTTCCTGGATTTTTACTGAGGATACATTGTCGAAGCGACGTTTTTTGTCCCCCTGCCCGCAGTTGCTGGGACACTGGCGGCCATCGAGTCACCGGTGGAGGATCACAATGGACGAAGCCGCACGCGACCTCTTCCTCAGGCGCAAGGAAGCGCAGATCGCCGAAAGCCGGCAGCGGGCGGCGCTCCAGCTACTCGCCGGGATCGATCTGGACGAAATGTTCGGCATGCCCGCGGGCGCGCGGGACCGGATGTTGGCCCGGCTCAGACGTGCATTGGAGCGCGAACGCCTGAGGGGTCTGCGCCGTCACTGGAGTTATGACCTCAACCGGCACATCGCGCTGAAGCAGGCCCTCGACCGGCTGGCCGGAAACGATCCGCCTGCCCCGGCCCGGAAGACCGCCAATCCGCGGCCGAAGCGGCAACGGACCCGCGCGGCCACTGCCGGCGCAGGCGGGTGCGCCTGCCGGCGCGACGGTCGACGATGCGTCGCGCCGGAAAGCGCCGGCGCCGCTAGCGGCCCCTGCGCTTGCGGCCGAGACCCATCTTCTTCGCGAGCTGGGAACGGGCCTGGGCGTAGTTCGGGGCGACCATCGGATAGCTGGCGTCGAGGCCCCATTTCTCGCGGTACTGATCGGGAGACAATCCGTAGTGGGTCATCAGGTGCCGCTTGAGAGACTTGAACTTCTTCCCGTCTTCGAGGCAGATGATGTAGTCGTCGTGCACCGACTTCTTCGGATTGACCGCCGGTTTCTGCTTCTCAACCATCGGTTGCTCGACCGCCCCGCCGACGCGGCCAAGTGCCGCATGGACGTCGGCGATGAGACTGGGCAGTTCCCCGACAGGTACGGGATTGTTGCTGACATAGGCCGCCACGACGTCGGCCGTCAGTTCTATCAGCATATCGCTGTTTCTTGCCTGTGTTTCCGCGAGATTCATTTACTTCTGGCCCCAATTATAACTTTCGGCCGAGCTTCTGCTTCATCAAAAGCTGCCCGCCAGCCGACGCAAAGGACGGCTGTTCCGCCGATTCGCGTCCGGATTTGTTTTAGAACGAGCGTTCAGTAAATCAAGTCTATCCAGCTGAATTTCTCTACAATGTGATAATTTTACTAGTGGTATTTCCGGCTCGATAAATACAACTAGGAGGCGATAATTCTGCCTTGCGTTGAGTTTTCGCACGAATTTGCGCGAGTCGGCCGTCGTCCGGCCGCAGCGCAGCGCGGACCGGCGTCGCCGTCCGCACGTTCTGCGAAGGTACCGGATCGCTCTTGACGGTCTCTACTCGGTCTTCGATCCGGTTTTCTTTGCGACGGGTCGCCCGTTGCGGACCGGCGAAGCCGTTCGTCTCCACGGATTCGCCTTCTATCACGGCTGCAGCAATTTTTGAAATATTTCGGCAATCGGCGCGAGCCGCCTTCCGCGTGAATGTCCGACTCATGCGAAAAGATACGAGGAGTTTCCTGCCGGCGAGCGTCCGCCGCATCGGAACAACGGAGCGATCCATATTCGGCAGAAAATATTCTAGGGTGCGGCCGACGACGACAGCATGGCGAGACCGAGCGGAGGCCTGATGACCGATCGCGATGGAACAAGGGATGTTGATCCGCCGGTGGAACGGCCTGCGCCCGACGACCGTAGGATCGCCCGCACCGAGCAGGCTTTCACCAGTCCGCACTGGAACAGGACCGATCGCGGCAGCTACCGCTGCGCCTGGTGCGGGCGCGATCTGTTCGATTCGTCGGCGAAGTTCGAATCGTCGACAGGCTGGCCGAGCTTCACCGATACGGCCGTCCCCACTTCCGTCGTCGGGATTCCCGAGAAAAACCGGTTCTTCACGCGCATCGAGGTCCGCTGCGCCGGCTGCGAATCCCATCTGGGCTATCTGTTCCGCGACGGACCCGACCCGACGGGCCTGCGCTACTGCGTCAACGGCAGCGCGCTGCAGTTCGTGCCGGCGGGCGCGGAAGGCGGCCCCGGTCAGTAGGGACGGATGTACTTGCCGTAGACCCAGCCGGTGACGAACCGGCCGTTCTGCGCGGGATCGTGCCAGACCTCGCACCAGCGGTAGCGGACGACCTGCCGCTGCTTCCACGCCGGCCAGTGGGCGATGTCGCGCAGGTCGGGCGCGCCGCCCGTGCAGCGTCCGGTCATCTGCAGGACGGTGCCGTTCGGATAGGCCGCCTGCTTCTGCGAGGTGCTCGCCGGATATTTGCGCACGTTGAGCACGTCGCCCCACGGCACGTCGGCGACCTGCCAAGCGGCGAAGGTGGCCGCGTCGGCATGGCCGGCGAAGAAGGCCACCGTCGAGGCGACGGCGGCGGCGGCGATCGTGTTGACCAGCGATTTCATCGGTTCCTCTCCCTCGTTCCCTTGCGGTTTTGACGCCGTCACTTTGCCGGTGCGGCCTTGAACATCCGCTGATCGGCGTGTTCATTCGCAGTTCACGATTCCCCGCGGCAGGCCCCGCGACAGAAACCGCGAAGACAGGGCGCGATGACGACGAACCGGAATTTCCCCGACATCACCCCGCCCGGCACCGAGAAGCGTCCGGTGACCGACGTACGCCACGGCATCGTCCGCGTCGACGAATATGCCTGGCTGCGTGCCGGCAACTGGCAGGACGTGTTCCGCGACCCGTCGCTGCTCGACCCCGCGATCCGCGCGCATCTCGAAGCCGAAAACGCCTATCAGGCGGCCATGATGGCCGACACGGAGGATCTGCGGAAGACGCTGTTCGCCGAAATGAAGGGGCGAATCAAGGAAGACGATTCGTCGGTACCGATGAAGGACGGCCCTTTCGCCTACGGCTCCTCCTTCAGGAAGGGGGGCGAGCAGCCGCGCTACTTCCGCACCCCGCGCGACGGCGGGCCGGAGGACATCATCCTCGACGGCGACGCCGAGGCCGAGGGCAAGGCCTACTTCCGCATCGGCGACGTCGAACACAGCCCGGATCATCGCCGCCTGCTCTGGGCCTGCGACGACAAGGGTTCGGAATTCTACATGCTCCGCGTGCGCGATCTCGAAAGCCGCGCCGATCTCGCCGACAGCGTGCCCGACACCGGCGGCTCGGGCGCCTGGAATGCCGCCTGCGACGGCTTCTTCTACACGCGGCTCGACCCCAATCACCGCCCGTCGAAGATCTGTTACCACGCCATCGGCTCGGATCCGGCCGGCGATCGCCTCGTCTACGAGGAGCCCGATCCCGGCTTCTTCATGAGTGTCGGCGAAAGCCGTACCCACCGCTGGATCATGATCTCGATCAGCGACCACGAGACATCGGAATACCGTCTGCTGCCGGCCGGCGAGCCTCATGCCGAGCCGAAGATCGTGGCGAAGCGGGAGACCGGAGTGCAGTACGACCTCGAGGACGGCGGCGACGTCTTCTTCATCCTCACCAACGCCGACGGCGCCAAGGACTTCAAGATCGTCACCGCGCCGGCGCACGATCCGTCGCGAGCCAACTGGCAGGACCTCGTCCCTCACGATCCGGGTCGCCTGATCCTGTCCGTCCTTGCCTTCGCCGGCTGGCTGGTCAGGCTGGAGCGCAAGGACGGGCTGCCGCGCATCGTCGTGCGCGAGCGCGCGACCGGCGAGGAGCACGTGGTCACCTTCGACGAGGAGGCTTTTTCGCTCGGCCTGTCGGGCTCTTACGAATACGACACCGACACGATGCGCTTCTCCTATTCGTCGATGACGACGCCTGCACAGGTCTACGACTACGACATGCGGACCCGCCGGCGCACGCTCCTGAAGACGCAGGAGGTGCCATCGGGACACGATCCCGATCACTACGTCACCCGCCGCCTGATGGCGCCGGCCAGGGACGGGGAGCTTGTGCCGATCTCGCTCCTCTATCACCGCGACACGGCCCTCGACGGCAGCGCGCCCTGCCTGCTCTACGGCTACGGCTCCTACGGCATCACCGTCCCCGCGGCCTTCAACACCAACTGCCTGTCGCTGGTCGATCGCGGCTTCGTCTATGCGATCGCCCATGTGCGCGGCGGCAAGGACAAGGGTTACGCCTGGTACGAGGACGGCAAGCGGCAGAAGAAGATGAACACCTTCACCGACTTCATCGCGGTCGCGCGCCATCTGGTGGCCGAGCGCTACACGGCCCACGACCGCATCGTCGCCCAGGGCGGCTCGGCCGGCGGCATGCTGATGGGCGCGGTGGCCAACATGGCCCCCGAGGCCTTCGGCGCCATCGTCGCCGAAGTGCCGTTCGTCGATGTTCTCGCCACGATGCTCGACGAGACCCTGCCGCTCACCCCGCCGGAATGGCCCGAATGGGGCAATCCGATCCTGTCGGAGGCCGACTACCGCACGATCGCCGCCTATTCGCCCTACGACAATGTCGGCGCAAAAGACTATCCGCCGATCCTGGCGCTCGCCGGCCTCACCGACCCGCGCGTCACCTACTGGGAGCCGGCGAAATGGGTCGCCCGCCTGCGCGACAGGAAGACCGGCACCAACCCGGTGCTGTTCCGCATCAACATGGACGCCGGCCACGCCGGCGCGTCGGGCCGCTTCTCGCGCCTGGAGGAGATCGCCTACACCTATTCCTTCGCACTGAAGGCCACGGGGAAGTCGCGATAGGACGGCGCGCGGGGCAAGGACGGGCGCCCGCCTTCGTCATCGACTCCGAGTGATTTGAGCGTCTCTCGGTGCGGCGTTGAGAGTGACCATGATCTTTCGCATGACGGCGGCGACGCGCGCGGCGGCGCAGAACCGGCAACCTTCGCCGAGGACGACGGCGACGCCTCCGCCTTGAACCTCCCCCTTGACTTTCCCGTCATTCTCCATCAATTGATTGATTGTCTCTCCATCAACTGATTGATTGCCGGATGACAGCCGCCCCCGAACCCACCCGACGCGACACCGATCACCGACGCATCGAAATCGCCGCCGCGGCGCGTGCGCTGATCGCCGAGCGTGGCTTCGAGGGCCTGCGCACCCGCGACATAGCCGAGCGGGTCGGCATCAACATCGCCACGCTGCACTACCATGTGCCGTCGAAAGAGGCGCTGGTCGAGCTCGTCGCGCAGTCGCTGCGCGACGAGTTCACGGCCCAGTACCTGCGCCAGTCGCGCGAAGGGCTTTCGGCACTGGAGGTCCTGCGCCTCGAGTTCGCCGACTTCCGCGAGACGCTCGCCGGCCGCGAGGCCTTTATCGTCATGGCGGAACTTTCAGAACGCGCCCGCCGCGACCCCAGGATCGCCGAAATCATCCGACCGATGCAGGCGTTCTGGCACGGGCAGATTGCCGACATCCTCGCCCGCGGCCGCGCCGACGGCAGCTTCCGTCCCGACCTAGACCCGATCGCCGGGGCCTCGATGGTGATCGGCGGCATGATCGCCTCGCAGCGCTTGCCGGACGACAGTCTTGCCGGTTTCGACCGTGTTGCCGCCGAACTCGAGCGCGCCGTCAGGAACCCCGCTCTCAAACCCCTCACCCCCCCGAAATCAGGATCCTCCTCATGACCCCGCCCTCCTCCGCCGCCGGCGCCTATCCGCGCCGGTGGTTCGCGCTCGGCATCCTCCTTCTCGCCGGCTTCATGAACCTCGTCGACGTCTCCATCGTCAACGTCGCCCTGCCGCGCATGCAGTCCGGCATGGGCGCCACCAGTTCCCAGATCGAGTGGGTGGCGGCAGCCTACGTGCTCGCCTTCGCGCTCGGCCTGCTGCCCTTCGGCAGGCTCGGCGACCGCATCGGCCGCAAGCCGATGTTCCTCGCCGGGGTGGCCGGGTTCACCCTGTTCTCGTTCCTCTGCGGCGTCGCCCCGACGATGAACACGCTGATTGCCGCCCGCGCGCTGCAAGGCCTTTCCGGCGCGGCGATGATGCCGCAGGTCCTGGCACTCGCCCAAATCATGTTCCCGCCGAAGGAGCGGGCTCTCGCCTTCTCCCTCTTCGGCCTCTCCGCCGGCCTTGCGTCCGTCGCCGGGCCGCTGACGGGCGGCCTCCTGATCGAGGCCGACCTGTTCGGTCTCGACTGGCGGCCGATCTTCCTCGTCAACATCCCCATCGGCCTGTTCACCCTGCTCGCCGCGCTCGCCGCCGTTCCCGCCACGCCGCGGCATCCGGACATGAAGAACGACTGGGGCGGCATGGCGATTGCCGGCCTGTCGGTATTCCTGCTCGTCTTCCCGCTGATCGAGGGCTATTCCTACGGCTGGCCGGCATGGACCTTCGCCATGATCGCCGGCGCCCTCCTCGGCTTCCTCGCCTTCTTCCTTTACGAGCGGCGGCGGGCCGGGCGCGGTGCCAGCGAACTGCTGCCGGTCGCGCTTCTGACCAACGGCAACTTCCTGCTCGGCTCGACGATGACCATCGTCTTCTTCTCGGGCGTCACCGGTTTCTTCCTGGTGCTCGCGGTGTTCCTGCAGAGCGGCTTCGGCTTCTCGCCGCTCCAGTCGGGCTTGACCACCACGCCCTTCCCGGTCGGCGTGCTGGTCGCCTCGATCGCCTCCGGCCGGCTCGGCGCGCGCTGGCCGCGCCAGCGCATCGTCGCCGGCGCTCTGTCGCTCGTTGTCGGCATGGTCGTCCTGCGCGTCATCGTCTCGGCAACCGGCGACGCCGTCGATCACTGGACCCTCGTGGCGCCGCTGGCACTGTGCGGGTTCGGCCTCGGCGTCGGCATCTCGCCGATGTTCCAGACCGTGCTGTCGACCGTCCCGCCGCGCGACGCGGGCTCCGGCTCGGGCGCGCTCCAGTCCTTCCAGCAGATCGGCAGCGCCATCGGCATCGCCATCGTCGGACAGATCTTCTTTTCCTCGCTCGCCGGGGCGCTGGCAGGCGGCTCGTCCCGCCATGCAGCATTCGTCCACAGCCTGGAAGCCGCTCTGGTCTACGAGACCCTTGCCTTCCTCGCCGTGGCGGGGCTTGTGCTGCTGCTGAAGGCGCCGGCGACACCCTCGTCGCCCGGCATCGAGCGCCAGCCGCAACCGGTGGCGGTCGAGGCCTGAAGGAAGCGGACATGTTCCTGATCGACGTCTATCTCGGCAAATCGGCGATCGAAGGCATCGGCGTCTTCGCCAAGCACGATATCCCGGCCGGCACGCTCATCTGGCGGCTCGACGAGCGCTTCGACCGGTTGATCCCGGTGGAAGTCTGGGAAGCGCAGGAAGGCCCGGTCAAGTCCTATCTCGACCGCTACTGCTACCCGAGGCGCAAGGACCCGCGCTTCATCGTCTTCGAGGCCGACGACGCTCGCTACATGAACCATGCCGACGACCCGAACACCGACTTCTCCGACGGCGACGTCGCCCACGCCGTCAGGGACATCGCCGCCGGCGAGGAGATCACCTGCGACTACAACGTCTTCTTCGAGGACGGCTTCGAGTTCCTCGGCGACCGGTGAGCGGGGAGCCGGGGCGCACCTGCCTCCCCGGTTCTTCTGCCCAGTCGGGGCGCGGGATGGCGAAGCGGGCCGGAGACGCCCACGCCTTCCCGGCGGGCTTACCGACGCAAGCAAAGCGGACCCGTCCCGAAACGGGCCCGGGCCGGCATGCGCCGCCGAGGTGGTCGGCGCCGCCGTCGCCGTGCGTTTCCGCTTCGCCGGTCCGAAGGCCGGCGCAGCCTCGGACCGGTCGGCTCGCGCGATTGATCCAGCCGGGATGAACCTGACGTAAATCATATATTCAACATGGACATCACGCGACATGACTACTTGCGCTAAAAGGTCTGTCCTGCGTCTTTTATTGGCGTCGACTCCCCATTTCTGGACGGATTCTTGTTATGGACTATAATTTTTAGGATTCGTTGCCGCATTTTTTCATTCCGGAAACTTCCTGGGTCTACCTCTTCCCTGCTGGGCGATGCCACCTTTTCCGGGGAGTGCAATGCCAGACCCTCTATCCGGTTGCAGATCGCGCGAGTTGGCGCTCAACATGCTCCTGAACGCCCTCGACGCGCTCGAAAGCCGCCCGGGAGACGACAGCCGGCTCGTCGCCCGGCTGTGGATAATGCGTGCGACGGCCCTCCTGAAGGAGGCTCGGTCGGCCGAACCGACCGACCTGCGCGACAGGCGCGTCGAGACGTTGCTCGTCGCGGTCTCGGATCGGTTGCGCATCCACATGGCCGCGAAGCGCGCCCCGCCGGCGGAAGGTCGCTTTTCCCGGCTGTGCCGCGGACTTCCCGGGAAGGATGGGAGGGAACCGTGAGATACGTCTTCGAAAACGCCACGCTGAAGCCCCGCTACTATGTCGCCGACGGCGTCGCCTACGATTTCGACACGAACAAGAGCAAATTCCGCGTCGTCGGCATCTACTGGTTCGCCCACCCGTCGAGGGCGGGGCTGCCGGCGATGATCGAGCACAAGGGTTGGCTCTACGACTATCCCCCCGACCGGCCGCCGGCGCTGTTCTTCGCCTGACCGCCAGCGAGATCGGATCGAAGCGGTCGGGCATTCCGGCGAGGCGGGCTGCCCGCCGG
>DUSC01000129.1 GCA_012842935.1 Hyphomicrobiales bacterium
GTCATGGACTGTCGCCACGCCCGCCGAATCATATCCCCGATATTCGAGCCGCTTGAGGGCATCGACGAGCCGCGGCGCGACCGCATGGTTTCCGACGATGCCGACAATTCCGCACATGGGGCGCTCCCGAACCGTTTCGCTATTCGCGTCTTAGCGGAAAATAATCGGGCCGCAACGCGCCGGCCATCACTTTCGGATTCTTGCGTTAACGCGGGCCCTTCGCCTTGCCGGCTTCCTTGATCGCCTTGTTGCGGGCCATGATCTTGGCGCCATAGCCCTCCTTGTTGACCTGGCGGGCGCGGCCGAAGGCCGCCGCATGATCGGGCACGTCCTCGGTGATCACGCTGCCGGTCGCCGTCAGCGCGCCCTCCCCGATCGTGACCGGCGCGACGAGCAGGGTGTTGGAGCCGATGAAGGCATTGGCGCCGATCACGGTGTCGAACTTGTTGAAGCCGTCGTAATTGCAGGTCACCGTGCCGGCGCCGATATTGGCGTCCCGCCCGACGGTCGCGTCGCCGATATAGGTCAGATGGCTGACCTTGGCGCCCTCCCCGATCTCGGCCTTCTTGATCTCGACGAAGTTGCCGACCTTGGCATTGGCCCGGAGATTTGCGCCGGGCCGCAGACGGGCGAAGGGGCCGACATTGGCGCCGCCGGCGATATGCGCGCCCTCGACATGCGAGAAGGCATGGATCACCGCGCCGGATTCCACCGTCACCCCGGGGCCGAAGACGACATTGGGCTCGATGGTCACGTCCCGGGCGATCGTCGTGTCGAAGGAGAGGAACACGGTCTCGGGCGCGATCATCGTCACGCCGGAGACCATCAGTTCGTGCCGCCGCCGGCGCTGCCAGATCGCTTCGAGCTCCGCGAGCTCCGCGCGATTGTTGCAGCCGGCGACGGTATCGGCCGGCGCCTCGACAGTGGCGGCCTTGCCGCCTTCGGCGCGCAGCACCTCGATGATGTCGGTGAGATAATATTCGCCCTTGGCATTGTTGTTGGTGATCTTGCCGAGCAGGGAGAGCGCCTTGACGCCGTCGATCGCCATCAGGCCCGAATTGCAGAAGGTCACCCTGCGCTCCTCGGGCGTCGCATCCTTCTCCTCGCGGATCGCGACGAGCTCTCCGTCGCGGACCAGAAGTCGGCCATAGCCGGTCGGCTTTTCGGTCTCGAAGCCGATCACGGCGGCGTCGAAGCCGGCGCGCACCTTCTCCAGCGCCTCGCTCAGCGGTTCGGGCTCGATCAGCGGCGCGTCGCCATAGGCGACAATGATCTGGTCGTATCCCCTTGCGATCGCCTCCCGCGCGGCGAGCACCGCATGGCCGGTGCCGAGCCTTTCCTTCTGCTCGAAGGCGGTGACGGCGAGCCTGCCGCTCGCCGCCGCGGCAATCACCGGCCCGGCATCCCGGCCGACGACCAGCGCGACGTCGGTGACGCCGGTTTTCTCAAGCGCGGCGATGACATGGGAAATCATCGGCAGGTTGCCGACCGTGTGCAACACCTTCGACTTCGCCGACTTCATCCGCGTGCTCTCGCCCGCGGCGAGCACCACCGCAAGAACGCGACCGCTCATTCCGATTCTCCGTGCGTTTCCGGGATTCGATTAGCGCCACGGACACCGCAGCGCAACTCAGACGCCCTCGCCGTCGCTCAGGGTGCCGGCGCGGCTCATCAGGATTTTGTCGATGCGGCGTCCGTCCATGTCGATCACCTCGAAGTGGTAGCCGAAGGCCTCGAACCGGTCGCCCTCCTCGGGGCTCTTGCGAAGGTTCTGCACGACGAAGCCGGCGATCGTCTCATAGCCGTCGTCGAGCGAGAGCTGGTCGAAGCCGAATGTGAGCTGCATTTCGTGGATCGGCGTGCGGCCGTCGATGAGCCAGGTTCCGTCCGACCGCTCGCGGATCGCGACGTCCTCCACGTCGTCGTA
>DUSC01000130.1 GCA_012842935.1 Hyphomicrobiales bacterium
CGGCGAGCGGCGGGGCGAGCGGCGGTTGGCAAACGATGCGATCACTCGGCTTTCCCTGACGGCGCGCGAACGCCTCTGAGATATACGTCCGCGCCGACGTTTCCAAGACGGGAAGCGGTCGCAGCCGCGCGCGGACGACGGACCGGCCATCGAAGCGGCGCGACACCCGGTCAGGTCGCCGCGCCCGCCTTCCAGGCGATCAGCGCGACGAGCGCGGCGCCGGCGACAAGGGTCGCCCAGCCGGACCGCCCCAGCATCAGGAGCGCCAGCACGAGGAGCGCCGCGCAGCCGGCGGCGAACGCGGCTTCGAGGTAGAAGGCCTGCTCGGCGGTGGTCGTCGCGCCGGCGCCCCCGCCGAGGCGGAAGAACTCGCCGATCGACCGCACCGTCGCCAGCAGGACGAGGCCGAGCGCGACCTCGGCTCCGCGCCGCGAAACCAGCCATGCCGCCAGCCGGCGCACCGGAAGCCCTATCGCCTCAGGACCGCCGACAGCACGTCGCGGATGCCGATGGCGCCGACGAACCTGGAGCGGTCGTCGAACAGCGCCACCGGCGCGGTCTGCGACCGGTGCATGGCGAGCATGACCGTCTTCAGCGGCGTGCCGGGATTGGCCCAGAAGACGCGCGCGTCGTCGTCGGGCTGGCTTTCCACGTCGGCGCAGGACACCCAGACCACCGGCTTGCCGTCTCGCTCGGCCGCGGCCACCAGCCCGTCGGAATCGATCCTGAAGCGCGTCGTCCTGCGCCGGTCGAGCCAGACCCAGCCGTCGTCCGCCGTCTCGAGATCGCGGCGGTCGCGCATCACGTTCCACGCGGTCAGCACCGACAGCGGGTTCACGTTGGCGATGAAGTCGCGCACGTAGTCGTTGGCGGGCCTGAGCACGATGTCCTCGGGCGCGCCGGTCTGCACGATGCGGCCGCCCTCCATGATGGTGATGTGGGTGCCGAGTTTCAGCGCCTCCTCGAGGTCGTGGCTGACGAAGATGATGGTCTTCTTCAGCGTCGCCTGGAGCTGCAGGAGCTCGTCCTGGAGCTTGGTGCGGATCAGCGGGTCGAGCGCCGAGAACGGCTCGTCCATGAGGAGGATCGGCGCTTCCGTGGCGAAGGCGCGCGCCAGCCCGACGCGCTGCTGCATGCCGCCGGAGAGCTCGTGCGCGTATTTCTTCGCCCACTGGTCGAGGCCGACCAGCGACAGCTGGCGGGCGACCCGTTCCTTGCGTTCCTTCTCCGGCACGCCGGCGAGCTCGAGACCGAAACCGACATTCTCCTCCACCGTCCGCCAGGGCAGCAGCGCGAACTGCTGGAACACCATGGCGACGCGCTTCTGGCGGATGCGCCGCAGCGTGGTCTCGTCGCATTTGACGACGTCGACCGCTTCGGCGCCGTCCTTGACGTAGACATGGCCGCGCACCGGCACGTTGAGCAGGTTGACGGCGCGCAGCAGCGTCGACTTGCCGGAGCCCGACAGGCCCATCAGCACCGAGATCTCGCCCTCCTCGACCGTCAGGTTGCAGCCGGCGCAGCCGAGCACCGCGCCGGTCTCGGCGAGGATCTCGGCGCGCGTGGCGCCCTTGTCGATCATAGCCAGCGCCTTGCCCGTCTCCTTGCCGAAGACGATGTCGACGTCCCTGAAATCGACCGCGGCCGTCATTTCGCGCCTCCCGTCGAGACCCGGCTGATCCGGTCGAGGATGATGGCGAGCACCACGATCGCCAGGCCCGCCTCGAGGCCGAGCGGGATGTTCACCGAGTTGAGGGCTCTCACCACCGGCTTGCCGAGGCCGTTGGCGCCGATGAGCGCGGCGATCACGACCATCGACAGCGACAGCATGATGCACTGCGTCAGCCCCGCCATGATGGTCGGCAGGGCGGCCGGCAGCTCGACCTTCCACAGGAGCTGCCGCTTCGTCGCACCGAAGGCGGCGCCGGCCTCCAGCATCGGTTTGGGCACGGCGGTGATGCCGAGATAGGTAAGGCGGATCGGCGCCGGCGCGGCGAAGATCACGGTGACGATCAGACCCGGCGCGATGCCCAGCCCGAACAGGATCAGCACCGGGATCAGGTAGACGAAGGTCGGCATCGTCTGCATCAGGTCGAGGATCGGCTGCAGGACGCGGTAGGCGCGCTCGTTGTGCGCCGCCCAGATGCCGATCGGCACGCCGATGGCCATCGAGGCCGCCGCCGCGGCGACGACGAGCACCAGAGTCTCGACCGTTTCCTTCCACAGCCCCTGGTTGACGATGTAGAGCAGGCCGATGGCGACGCCCAGGGCGAGCTTCCAGGACTTCTGCAGGTACCAGGCGAGCACCGCGATCAGCGCGATGACGAGGCTAGCCGGCAGCCACAGGATGAAGGCGATCAGGCTCTCGAGAACGAAGCTCAGGCCGTCGGCGATGGAATCGAAGAACCACTCGAAATTGGACGTGAGGAAGTCGAAGAACACCTTCCCCCACCGGCCGATCGGGATCTTCATGCTCGCGACAAGTTGCGTGATCGGATCCATTGCGCCCCTCCTGCGTCTTCCGGTCCGTGAATACGAGAACGGCGGCCGTCCGCGGGGAACGGCCGCCGTCTCCGGCTAGATCGCCTGCGCGCCCGGCGTCACTGGCCGAGCGAGGCCTTGACGGCTGCCACCGCGTCGCCGCCGTCGAAGGTGGTGACACCGTCGAGCCAGGGCATGACCGCGTCCGGATTCGCCTTCAGCCAGGCGAGAGCGGCGACATTGGCGTCCTCGCCCTTCAGGATGGCGTCCATGATCTGGTTTTCCATGGACAGGGTGAACTTGAGGTTGGAGATGAACTTGCCGACGTTCGGGCACTCGGTGGTGTAACCGGCGCGGACGTTGGTGTGCACGGTCGCCGCGCCGAAGCCGGAATCGCCCATGCCGTCGAGATAGGTGATCTTCATCTCGCCCATGATCGGATGCGGGGTCCAGCCGAGGAAGACGATCCACTCGTTGTTCTTCATCGACTTCTCGGCCTGGCTGAGCATGCCGGCTTCGGAGGATTCGACCAGTTCGAAGCCCTCGAGGCCGTTGGCCGGGTCGGCGATCATGTCGAGCACGATGCGGTTGCCGTCGTTGCCCGGCTCGATGCCGTAGATCTTGCCGCCGAACTTGTCCTTGTTCGGGCCGATGTCCTTCAGGCTCTTCACGCCGGCCTCGGCGACGTAGGTCGGCACGACCAGACCGTATCCGGCCCCCTCGAGGTTCATCGCCACCGTCTCGACCGACTTGTCGTCGAGGTAGGGCTGCACATCGGCGGCCATGGAAGGCATCCAGTTGCCGAGGAAGACGTCGATGTCCTTGTTCTTCAGCGAGGTGTAGGTCACCGGCACGGCGAGGACCTGCACGTCCGGCTCGTAGCCGAGCGCGGTCAGCAGGTTGTGGGCGACGCCGGCCGTCGCCTGGATGTCGGTCCAGCCGACGTCGGCGAAGCGGACCTTCTTGCAGCTCTCGGCATCGCCCGCGAACGCGGCGCCCGTTGAGAGGATTGCCGCCAGGCCGAGGCCGGCGACGAAGGACGTCATACGCGACATGCTTGTAACTCC